>NZ_JADBRW010000117.1:0-4357 GCF_020247025.1 Microcystis sp. M109S1 | reverse complement strand
TCAGTTATCAGTTATCAGTTATCAGTTATCAGTTATCAGTTATCAGTTATCAGTTATCAGTTATCAGTTATCAGTTATCAGTTATCAGTTATCAGTTATCAGTTATCAGTTATCAGTTTTTATTGGCTGCATTGGTGAGTAATTCCTCTAAAATAAGCTGCCCGCGCCTTCAGCAAAACCGATCTACAGCGTTTCTCGTCAAGATGAAGTATGGATTAAACCTTGCCGAAGTAAAAATTCCAGTTGCAAAAACGCGCTTCATCCATCTGAGAAACGCTGTCAAGTATTCCCTTCCGGTTTAAGAATTCGCCAGTAAAAATCCTGATTTTCAGCTTTTAACCTCTGGGACGAGGTAAACCGAGATCTACCGCTAGACGATGACTGCAAGCAAAACCAGAAAAGGCCACCGCGTTTAATCCTTGACCGGGGAAGGTACTATCTCCCACACAATAAAGATTAGGAATAGCTGTGCGATTAAAGGGCATTCCTAATAAGCCTAACAGTTTTCTTCGCGGTATTGGGCCGTAACTGCCATCGATTCTATTCAAAAAGCGGCGATGGGTGCGGGCCGTGCCAATTTCGATATAATCTAATCCTGTATCTAGTTTGGGAAAGAGTTTTTTCAGGCGCTCGATGAGACGATGAGCAGCGGCCTCTTTTTTCTGTTGATATTCTTGGGGGGGCAGTTTTTGCCATTGATCAATCCAGCTAGGGGTGAAAGTATGAATGATATGATGGTCCGGGGGTGCTAGGGAGGGATCGAGTAAGGTAGGAATAGAAACAAAGATAGTTCCCTGTTCTGCTTCCATATTTTGCCAATCTTCTAGTAAAATATGGTGACATTCGCTTCCTGACGGTAAGACATCGGCCTTGACTCCCAGATGCAAACTGAGGAAACTGGGGGATTTTTGATAGCGTTTTTGCCAATTTTTTTCACTGCCGGGGAGAGATTCCGGGGGGAGCAATTTCTCGAAGGTATCCCAACGGGTGGCATTAGAAACAATCTTTTTAGCGTAATATTCCTTACCATTGGTCAATCTTACCCCGATCGCCCGTCCTGCATCTAAAATAATCTCAGCTACTCTGGCCTTATACTGGATTTCACCACCAGCTTTTTCCAGTCCCTCGACTAACTTGAGAGCAATCTGTCCCACTCCTCCTTGGGGATAGTTAATCCCTCCGTAATGGCGATCGCTAAAGACCATTCCCGCATTAATCATCGGAGTGCGATCGGCGGGTACTACCGACCAACAATAACATTCCATATCGATAAATTTCAATAATTTCGGGTCTTTAATATATTTTCTGGCCACATCTCCCGCATTTTGGGGTAAATACTTGACCAATCCCAAACAGGATAAAGGATGCTGAAAAAAAACCCTAGTCAGATAGCGGGGTTCTTCCAATGATAGTAAATCCATACTATTAAGGCAATTAAACACCTGCCAGCATTCATCGTAAAAGCGCCGGATACCGGTTTTTTCTGCGGGAAAATGGCTAATTAATTCCTGTAAAAATTGTTCGTAGTCGCGATGAACTTTTAAGTCTAATCCGTCCGGGAGATGATAATGAATCTGGACGGGATCGGCAATGGTTTCGATACTCATATCCACCGCTGCCAAAGCTTTGGTTAAGAGGTTAGTCGTCCCCTTTTTGCCAAAACCAAAAATCATCGAAGCACCCACATCAAAACGATAACCCTCTCGTTCAAAATAACCTGCGCTGCCCCCCGGAATCAGATAACTCTCTAAAACTAAGACTTTTGCCCCTTTTGCCGCTAATTGCGTCGCTGTCACCAATCCCCCGATTCCCGACCCAATCACGATCGCATCGTACTGATTACTCATAACTTGACTCGATAAATTTTTGTGTCAATTCTTGATTTTAACCTTGACTAGCGGTGATTTATCGGCTAGTTTGCGGGAGCAAAAAATTTTTGGGGAGAGATGAAAAGTTGGTAAAAGGAAAAAAAGTCTTGACAAATCCCGCCGCTTGACATATTTTGATTTGGGTGATATCATCTCCGGAAACACAGGCAGCGCTACTTTTATAAAAAAACATTGGTTCTTCTCGTTTCTGTGTGGAAGGAGGAAGAATAGGGGTAATTTTCCAGAAATATATTCTTCAAAGCCTTGCCTAGCAAGACTACTAGAAACGATAAACACTGATTATCACACCAAGTCGAGAGGAGCCAAATTATTTTACCCAAGATTAATTAATCAAGATGTATAGAAAACTGGCCAGCAAAATCCTGAAATTGGCTAATTCCCTATCTAGGTCATCGAAGCGCTCTCTTTTAATGGTCACCGACTGCCTTATTTTTAGTCTAACCATCTATCTAGCCTTCTCTCTCAGGTTTAATCTTAGCCTCGAATATCAGCAAATTAGACCTTTTTTAGAGGAAATATTCAGCTTAATTGCCATTAAACTTCTAGTTTTCTATCTCAGAGGTATTTACCGTCCCGTCGTACGTTATACAGGATTAGAGTTTCTTTCCTCCGTACTGCAAGCGGTTCTCTATAGTTCAGGGGTTTTAATCAGTCTTGCCTACTTTCAAGGGGATGCCTTTTTGCCGCGTTCAGTCCTGATTATCGACGCATTGTTAACCCTAATATTTGTTATCGGGGTGAGATTGTTGATTCTTTCTGTCTTTCACCGTCTTAATATTTACGTCAGTAGTGTGGATAGGGAACCGACAATTGTTATCTATGGTGCGGGGGTTGTGGGTTGTCAATTAGCACGTTCCCTACAAAATGACCCCCACTATCGTTTATTGGCCTTTGTTGATGATAATCCCGATTTGCAGCAGCGAGTTATCCAAGGCATTAGGGTTTATCCCCCCTCTCAATTGGCACTACTGCACCAAAAACGGGCCTTTGACTGGGTTGTTCTCGCTATTCCGAACCTAGACAAGGCCAAAAAGCGGCAAATCATCGAAAGTCTAGAAACTTTACCCATCGACATTAAAACCGTTCCTCCCCTCTCAAAAATTTTATCGGGAGAAGCGGCCATCAATCAGATTCGCAGTGTCGATGTCTCGGAATTATTAGGACGGGAGGAAATTCTACCCCATCCCGAACTTTTGGCAAAAAATGTCACCGGTAAAGCGGTGTTAGTCACCGGGGGTGGCGGTTCCATCGGTTCGGAATTATGCCGACAAATCGCCTTCCTCAAGCCAAAATGCTTGGTAATCTACGAATTAAACGAGTTTTCCCTCTACAAAATCGATCTCGATTTAAGTGAAAATTATGCCGATTTACGCAAGTATGCCTATCTAGGCAATGTTCTCGACCGTAATCATCTGGCCCGAGTCATCCAACAACACCAGATTGAAACAATTTATCACACGGCCGCCTATAAGCACGTTCCTCTTGTGGAAGCCAATGCTAGTCAGGGGGTTTACACTAATGTTTGGGGGACTTTAAATGTCGCTCAGACTGCGATCGAGAATTCAGTTAGTAATTTAGTTCTTATTTCCACCGATAAGGCCGTCAGACCGACTAACATTATGGGGGCCAGTAAACGCTGTGCTGAGTTAGTTGTACAAGCTTTGGCCGCTTTACCCGACACTTCCACCTGTTGCGCTATCGTCCGCTTTGGCAATGTTCTCGATAGTAGCGGTTCCGTGGTGCCGCGTTTCCGGGAACAAATCGCCCAACGTAAGAATATCACCCTCACCCATCGCGATATTATTCGCTATTTTATGTCTATTCCAGAGGCGGTGCGTTTGGTTATACAAGCGGGAGCAATGGCCCGAGGGGGTGAGGTATTCCTGTTAGATATGGGTGAACCGGTAAGAATTTACGATTTGGCCCTACAGATGATTCGTTTAAGTGGCTTGGAATTAGGGCAAGATATCGATATTGAAATCACAGGATTAAGACCGGGGGAAAAACTCTACGAAGAATTATTAATCGATACCGATAAAGCTCGTCCCACCTCTCACCCAAAGATTTTTTGCGCTAATGAACACTTTCTTGCTTGGGACAAATTGCAAATCAAATTAGAGCAACTGCTTAATTATATTCAAGTTAATGACCGTCAGGGCTTAGTTAAGTCCCTACAAGATTTAGTTCCCGAATACCAACCTCCGCAGCAAATAGCCGCTAATTTGTCAAGTAAAAAGTAAAAAAGAGGAGTTTTATCTCTCCTCTTGTTGCCAAAATTTATTAATCTAATTGAACCGAATGCTCTTGTTTTAATTGCTTTTGGATAGTTTTTACCGAAATTTTGGGTTAAAGCCCCGTCCTTTTAGGACGGCTTTTTAAACTATAGCTTGTTAACTTAACTTTTATTGTGCTATACTGATTTTGTCTAAGTACCCCCTGCGTAAAATGTTTGTCTTAGAGTTTAAAGT
>NZ_JADBRW010000116.1:0-5906 GCF_020247025.1 Microcystis sp. M109S1 | reverse complement strand
TTAATTGAGGGAATGAATACCAAAATAAAGCTTATTAAAAGAATAAGTTATGGATTTACCAATTTTGAACATCTTCGACTTAAGCTGTTTGCTTGCTTTAATTCATAACAAAAATTAACACACGAAAACCAGAAGAGCCTAGTAGGCCGTAAATTTCATCCGTATAGTCATAAAACTGAGATTGTCGTTTAATTTTATAATTACGATCTACGGGTAAATTAATTGTTAATTCCCGTTGTATAGTCCCTGGCCTAGCACTCAAAACATAAATACGTTGAGCTAAAAAAACCGCTTCATCCACATCATGGGTAATCATTAAAATACTACACCTAATTTTTTGCCAAATTTCAATTAAATATTCGTGCATTCTTTCTTTGGTTTGTACATCTAAAGCTGCAAAGGGTTCGTCCATTAATAAGACTTTGGGATGACAGGCAAGAGAGCGGGCGATCGCCACCCGTTGTTTCATCCCACCCGATAGTTCTCTAGGGTAAGCATTAGCGAATTGAGTTAAACCCACAATATCCAGATAATAACAGGCCACTTCCCAGCATTCTTTTGTCGATAATCCCTGTAGTTTTAAGCCAAATTCAACATTTTTTTGGATCGTCATCCAGGGATAGAGTGTATAATTTTGAAAAACCATACCGCGATCGGCTCCTGGCCCTGTCACTTCAACACCATCAACGGTAATTTTGCCAGAAGTGGGCTGCTCTAAACCCGCAATCATTCGCAACAAAGTTGATTTTCCCGAACCAGAGGCCCCGACCGCACAGACAAATTCAGCACTGTCAACGTGTAAATTAATATCTTTCAGAGCGACCACAGCACCTCGTTTAGTGATGAAAATTTTATTGAGTTGAGTAATTTCTAAGTGCATTAAGGTTCTTCTCTTATCATTAAAATAACTTTACTGGTGACATAATAAACTCTGTGCTTGAGTTTTTAAGTTAACGAGTAATTGACCATTTACAAGTCCACTGCAAAAACAAACGAAAACTTAAATCTAGAGCAAAGCCAATAATTCCTAGTACAATTAAACAGGCAAAAATTTCATCAGTTCTCAGAAATTTTTGAGCCAATAAAATGCGTTTGCCTAACCCATTATCGGCCGCCACCAATTCCGCCACCACTACCAAATTCCAGGCAGCCGCCATATTAACACGAAAAGTATCGATAACATTAGGAATAATATAGGGAGTAATCACTTTAAATAAAACCTGTTTTCGAGTTCCTCCAAGAGTATAAGTTACTTCGATCAATTCCCGGGGAATAAACTTGACCGCATCCATAATCATCAGAGTATTAAAGAAAATTGTCCCGATAAAAATGAGCATGATCTTTGACGTTTCTCCAATACCCAAATAAATAACCAATAGGGGAATAAAAGCAGGAGCGGGCATATAACGTACAACGCCAATAATCGGTTCCATTAAACTACGAATACTCGGAAAAGTTCCCATTAAAATCCCCAGGGGAATAGCAAACAATCCTCCCAAAAAAAAGCCACCAACTACTCGTAAAAAACTGGTAATAGTATCTTGAATTAAAAAGCCCTGTTCTGCTAATTTTCCTAGTGCTTGAATAACGGCTAAAGGAGAAGGCAAAAATACGGATTCAATGCCCGCAAAACTAGAGATTAGTAACCATAAAATAAGCGGGACAATAATAGAGGAAATCATTAAAGTCCACTTTAGGGATTCGGGAATATCCTCGGTAATCCGCCAAAAAGTGCTTTGAGGAAGCGTTTTAGGTGTTGTGGTCATGGGATTTTTAAAAGAAAAGAATAATTTTGATAGCCAATATCACCCAGTTAAGTAGTCGTGCAAAATTAATTTCTTGGTTAGGATAGGCACTCATGCAAGAGGCACTCATGCAAGAGGTAGTTAGATATGTGTAATTAATTTTGCTTAGGTACTTATCAAAAAATTCTTGAGGTCAACTTGTCTCCCTAATCCCTCTTATAGATAGAGAATTGGAACCTTTAATTTCTCGATCTACAAGAGGGGATAATTAGGCTTTTTTGTCTTGACTTGCCAACACCTTGACAAATTGGGGATCTAAAATGGTTGTTAGATCGGGGACTTTTTTAATAAAGCCAACTTCCCTCATAAAATCAGCCATTTTTTGAGCGGCAAAGGGCATATTTTTCATGGTTTTACCAGGACTAAACGCTTCTAGGTTTTCTTCTAAGGTGAAAAAATTCGTTCCCTCTTTATATAGGGCTAATTCTTCTGGGCTAATGCCCGCACGCTTGGCCATAATCTCATCGGCTTTTTGGGGATTTTTAGTCATAAACTCTCGAACATCAAACCATGTTTTTACCAAAGCTTGAACCTGTTCTGGCTTTTCTTTGATTAATTTGGCACTGACAACTAATAAATCAGGAATAGCACCAGAAAAAGCTTTAGAACTAATTAATTCTTTAGAACCTTTTCGTTTAAGTGCTGTTGACCAAAAAGGTGGAAACGCACCAACTGCATCTACTTTTCCCGATGCAAAAGCGGCGGCAGCAGCCCCTGTTTCCATGGGTACAATTTGCACATCTTTACGGCTCATTCCTTCTTTTTCTAGGGCTAAACTGAGGAGAAAATCACCGACAACGCCTTCTTCGACAGCCACTTTTTTGCCTTTTAAATCTTGAATCGTTTTAATCTCTTCTGTGACAATAATTTTGTCATTTCCCGACGAGTTATCATTGACTAAAACAGCAACTTGACCATTCACTGCATCTCCTGCAAAAGCGATGGTATCGTTGAGAGTTTGACTATTTCCATCTAATTGTCCGGCGGCCAAAGCTTGCAAGGATTCAAGATAACCATCAAACCATTTCATTTGAACATTAGCCCCATTTTTAGCAAATAATCCCTCTTCTTCAGCGATCGCCCATGGCCACCAACCGGCCCAGTTACTATAACCGATGACAATGGGGACAGTGTTACTCAGAGAAGTACTTGCATTGGGGGTTTGCTGAGGAGCTTGATTACAACTAATGGTCAGGAGTAAGCTACTAAAAAAAACGAGAGGTAAGGAGAAAAAATTGCGCCGTTTCATAGGTAATAGCCTTTAGAGGTGACAGCTAGTAAAACAGAAATAAATCTCAAAAACTGTTACTGATTAACAATTCAAGAACCTCGCGGTATTGACTTGGCTTTTTACCCAATTTAACCATTCTTCTAAACCTTCTCCTGTTTGAGCAGAAAGAGCGATAATCTTTACATCGGGATTCATGGAGCGAACATTTGCTTCTAAACGGTTTAAATCAATCTCTAAATAAGGAGCCAGATCTAATTTAGTAATAATCAGACAATCTGCTTCTTGAAACATAATTGGATATTTGAGCGGTTTATCTTCTCCTTCAGTCAGACTTAATAGAGCAACTTTTGCGTGTTCCCCTACCTCAAATTCGGCAGGACAAACTAAATTTCCCACATTTTCCACCAACAATAAATCAAACTCTTTGGGGTTATAATCTTCTTTTAAACGATGGATTCCCCCGGCTACCATTTTGGAATCTAAGTGACAGGAGCGACCTGTATTAATGGCAATCACAGGAACTCCATATTGTCTCAGGCGCTCTGCATCTAGTTCTGTAGTCATATCACCTTCAATAACAGCTATTTTTAATTGATCTTTTAAGGCTGCGAGGGTTTTTTCCAATAACACAGTTTTACCCGCACCAGGACTGCTCATCAAGTTTAAACAGGTAATGCCCCACTCGTCAAAATGTTCCCGGTTGTGATCGGCTCCTGCTTGATTGGCATGAAGTAGATTAATTTCTAGGGCCGCGTCAAAAGTTTGGTGCATTTTAATTGAGAATGAATAATTGATCATCGAACTTGTATAAGCGATCGCCCAACTTTGTTTAAGAAACTAAAGAATATTCAATGTGGTCAATTTTTAACTCTCGACCTGAACGAATATCCTCCATCGGTGATCGACAAGTTGGGCAAGAATATTGCTGGCCAATTTGGGGTTGATAATCCTTTTGGCAGCAATGACAATAAGCAATTAGGGGAATATTTTTAATTGCTAATTCCACACCAGCAAGAAAAGTATTGGCAGTTTGAACTTCAAAGGCAAATTGTAAACTGACCGGTTCGACACAGGTAAATTCACCAACCATGAGATGAATTTTTTCAATTTTGAGCTTTTCAGGTTGGCTATTATACCAATCTCGAACTGTCATAATTAACGCCTTGGTCATATCAGTTTCGTGCATAGGAAATTACTGCCAGGGTTCGTCAACGGCCAGATTGGCTTCAGGATGAATATAATAAGGCTTTTCTTTACGGGGTAATTGACCTGAAATAACCAGATGGGCCATGGCATCACAAATAACACGGGTAGCCATCAAAGAGGTCATATCACTAATATCGTAGGGAGGGGAAACTTCCACCACTTCCATACCACAAATGGGAGCTTTTTGGATAATTTTACCTAATAAAGCTAAGGCTTCACGGGGTAATAAACCGCCCGGTTCTGGCCAACCTGTACCGGGGACAAAACCGGCATCAATGCAATCAATATCAAAACTAATCCAAACGCAATCCGTACCATCTAAAGCTCGTTCTAAGGCAAATTCGGCGGCAGCATCAATGCCTCGTTCTACAATGTCGGTGACGGTCAAAATATTAGTGGCGCGCTCGCGGCAAACTTTAACACCTTGACGGGGAACTTGCCAACCACCAATCCCTAATTGGACGAGATTCTTAGCAGGAGCATTTTTCATATTGGTGGCATGAAACCAGGGGCAAGTGTGCATCCGTTCATCTAAATCCGTTTCCTGGGTATCCACATGGCGATCAAAGTGAATAATACCGACTTTTTTATCCCCTAAATGCCGACAAATACCCCGCACTGTCGGAAAACCAATGGAATGATCACCCCCTAAAATAATCGGCAAGGCACCGGAACTAAAGACATGGGCAACCCCCTTAGAGATTTGATCAAAGGACTTTTCATTATTAGCAGGAATGGTGAAAATATCCCCCAAATCACAGAGCGTAATTTGTTCGCGCAAATCTACCCCTAATTCAAAATTGTAGGGCGTATAAAGAGCCGAAATCCGCCGAATTCCCTGGGGTCCAAAACGAGTTCCGGGTCGGTAAGTTGTCCCCGAATCATGGGGAACACCCACGATTGCCACGTCATAATTGCCCACATTCCGCACATCTTCCAAATAGGGAGCCTTCATAAAAGTATTAATTCCCGCATAGTGGGGTAACTCACCCCTGGAAAAGGTGGGAATACTGCGATCGCGGATACTATCGGCCGCCTCTAAACCGTAGGTTAACCCCTGAGAAACTTCCTGTTGCCAACCGGTTAGGGGCAAATGGCGTTCTTTTTCTAAGGCCTGTTGAGCTTCAGTTAAATGCGGGGGTTGAAAAGTAGATTCCTCGGACATCATTTCACCTCAAAATACAATAACCCGGGAGTCTTCAAAGACACTGCCTCAAAACAGTTATCCTCAAAGTCTCCCGGGCTTTTATCCCGCCGTGTAGCCAGCTTAGATGGAAAATTTTTTGATCCGCTCATTTAAGACTAGCTTGCTCCTCTCGGACCTGACATTTAAAGACGCTTAAATCGGAACCCTAGAAGCAATTTCTTTGACCCTATACGATCTCAATCCCAAAAACAGTATCACAGACTACATAAAAGAGCTTTTTCCCACTTAAATATGGTTTGCTGAAAAAGTCTCTTGCTGGAGTCAGGGTGTGGGGTGTAGGGTGTAGGGTTTTATACTAAATCCTGTTTTAAAAAGATGATAACAATCAGTCATAAGTTAGCCAATGATAGTTAGTCAAGTTTTTAATTTCATTAGTCATTGTTTCGAGATACTGACAACGAGTTATCAGAATTTCTTCTAGTTCTTCAATTGTTTCAAAATACTCATTAACCAGAGG
>NZ_JADBRW010000115.1:0-3896 GCF_020247025.1 Microcystis sp. M109S1 | reverse complement strand
TATTATTCTTGAGAATGAATAGTTTATTTTTTGGAAGTCCCTAACTATTATAATCTCATTTCTCTTTGTGATCAAGTTGAAGATGTTCTAGTTTTTGACGGACATAAGCATTAATACTCATTGCATAAGTGAGATGCTCCCAAATCTCTTTATACCTGGTGTATTCGCTGGTCAATATCAAACTGAATATCAGGATTATCAAAGCTTGTTTAAAATGATTACAGATATTGAACATCAGAGCAATTTAATCTTAATCAGTCAAGAACAATGTGCTGAGATGCACTGTTTAGATGAAGAATTGTATTCAATAAAATACTTAGAGTTATTAGGTATTGATGATTCTACAATTTTAGAAAATATAGGATTAAATGATCGAGATAGTTGGCTAAAGCTGATTGAACTATATGAAGGAAACTTAGCTTACTTAAAAGATATTGCTAGTTTAATTAAAGATGTTTTTGCTGGCCAAGTAGCTGAGTTTCTAGCAGAGAATAACCTAATTATTACTACAGCAATGGAATCTCGATTAAAACATTTATTTACTAGACTATCTCCCGTAGAACAGGAAATTGTCTTACGATTAAGCAATTTTGAAAATCCTGTGTCTAGGCAAAAATTAAAAGAAACCTTAGAACTATCATCAATGGAATATATTAATGGCTTGCAGTCTTTGCGGGAACGTTATTTGATAGCAACAACTAAGACAGAAAGTATATATTTTAGTTTGTCACCAATTTTTAGGAAATATATAAGTAAATTTGAAGGAATTTCGTCTAGAAATAGCTGTAGTGAAACACTTTTCTCTAGCACCGAACAGCGACGGATCGGCGAAACGCCCACCGCTACCCGTCATAATATTCTTTAAAGAAACCGCTTATGTTATTTAGCCATTCTTGGGGTGGTCAGGATGATTATCGGAATTGGTGGCGACCTATTTTTCGATGGTTTTTTTTAATTCTCGTCGCTAACGTTCCGCGAGTTATAGCCGAACCTTTAGATAAATATTGCCTCTCACCGGTAGAGCGAAAACCAGAGACGAGATTAATATTATCCCCGAATAAACCGGCACGAGTAACAATCCCAACGCGGGGCCAATCGTTGGAGGTAGTCGTCTCCGGTGTCGATACCCTGCTACTGAAGCGGAGTGGCGCGACCACACCTCTTGTATCGGTGAGGGCCCCGCAATACGATTACGGCCAGATTGAGGCTCTGATTTCGACGCAAGATGGTTGGCTCTGGATCGATGGAGGACAAATCGATTATATAGCTCGGCTCGATCTGAAAGCCAATCCCCCTACCCTTGGCACACCGAAGGCACTTCCCGAACTCTACGAGCGACCCTGCTCGTTTTGGCATCGTTTCTGGGGTAACTGTATCCTCGCTCAGGGAGTTTACAGCCGTGCGTTGGATCGCGTATTTATCACTGGTCATCGCGCTACATTTTGGGGACGATCATCCCTTACCACCTTCGAGATCATTGCTGGAGAAGCGAAAGAGATGGTCGCGATCGCACGGGGTGCTAGTCTTGTTCACCCCGTTTACGATGTCCCGCAATTACGAGGTATTTTGCTCAGAGGCATAAAAGATGAGTTGTTCTTTTACGATGGGATTACTGTCGCTACAATACTTTCTCCGAGAAAGTGCGCGGAGTCGGAACCTTATAACTGGGTGGTACATCCACAGCACTCACTCCGGGAGAACTTTCGTGACTAACGCTGGTGGTTTCCGCGATCCTTTTCTGAGGGAAATCAAAGCAGGGCCACTGGTGATAGGTATTTCTGTTCCCAACACACTCGCCGGAAGTTGGTTGAGTTTGTTTCAAAAAGTTGATAAAGAGCCGTTGTGGGGAATTACCCGTCAGGTTCTTTTTGTGGAAATACAAGGCGCTTTCAAACCGGTCGCTACCGTTCCAGAGGGGACTTTTCTAGAGGGACCGGCCGGTATCGAACAGTCGTCAGATGGCTCGATCACTTTCACCGTTAAGGATAAAACCACGGGGCGCTCTACCGATTACCGGCTCGCACGCTCCTGGAGCGACAGGCCGTGCGGGATTCGTTTAAATACCCGAAGACCGATATCGCTCACCCCGTAGTTTTTCCCAAGATGGACATTGCCCACCACCGTCAAACAAGAGTGTGAACTACTCTCAGTTTTTGACATCTCCCTGCGTCAAAACGACAGGGATTCTTTGTGGTGAATAGAAGCGGGTTGAAACCGCGCTTCTATTCGATTACGATATATTCTAGAAAGTCTGTCTAACCTATATCGTTGTGGCACTGTCAAAGATGCCCTACCCACCTTATCGAAAATTTGGGTTAAAACCCCGTCCTTTTAGGACGGCTTTAAGCAACAATGGAAAAAGCGATAACCAAGCTAAAAACTGAACCTTGACCACAGATAGTAGGGGGTTTCGTTCAGAAAAGAAGTCAAATTCGGACTAGAACGAGTAAAACTTTCTAGGAAATAAGGTTGAACATGAGATTTTTTGGACTAAAAGCTTGATACAAACCTCTTTCTTTTCTTTTGCCTGACGGATGCCACCCTTCGGGTTTTTCACCGAATTTAGGTAGCAAATCATTATCTAAAAAAGAAGCCTTTGCAGAAAACGGGTTTCTCAAAGAAACCCGTTTTCTAAAATCACAACTTAATCTATAGCGTTTCCTGTTCACAAGAGGTACATTATCGATTCTGAAAAGCTTAATCAGCAAAGGTTAAACTGTGCCTCGCAGATGCGAGAACCGCTATAATTCATTTGCAGTTCGCAAAACCTCCTCATAAAGTTGACGACTGATGCGAAAATTTGCTTGGAGTATTAGAGCATCGATTATGGGTTGAACCTTAGAAATCAATCCTCTATTTTTAGCGATTAAAAGAACTCCTAGAAACCCCGTAATTGACAACCCCAAACGCACAGCCTCCCTCCGGCCAAGACGTTCATCAATTAACAATTCATCTGCTTTTAATTCTAAGGCAAGAGCGATTGCTTCTGCTTCGCCAATATCTAAATTATATTCATTCCTTAAACAAGCCACAAGTTCCAAATTAGCGGCTTGTTGAACCTGTATCCAGTTCAGAGAAATTATCGCTTTAATGCGGATATCTTACTCAGTCAAATTAGCCAATTCATTGGCAACTGCTTGGGGAATAATAACATTAGTATAAATATCTTTTAAGATTGATAGATAACCAACAAGAGCAAGACTGCTGAAAGGAGAAGTATCGCTAATAATAATCATAGCCAACCTTTCTCTTTTAAATGCTTAATATCTTCCTGAAACTCAGCCACATCATAGTGAATACAAATTCCTCGTTCAGAAAGCATCCGTTGAAACTTGATTTGATTAATACTTAATAACTCACTTGCTTTTCCTAAGCTAATCTTATCTTGTTGGAATAACATAATAACAATCTCCTTTAACAGTTCATCCTCTGACAAACCACTTGCTTTAATCACTTCTTGGGAAATAACTAGACTCATATTTTCTCCGTATTTTGATAAGAATTATACAAATGCTATCCTATGTTTTGCCGTCTGTCAATTCCCTTTGGCAGACCTCACTTCTATTCGAGAAAACGGGTTTCTTGAAGAAACCCGTTTTCTCGATAATGGTGTTGAGATGAAGCTTATCTCTGAATTACTCCCTCACCATGAAAATTTTAGCGGGTGATGGCGAGGGGGATAATTTCCACTAAAAACCCCCCAAAGCAATCTTACCCCTTGTCATGGCGAAGATGCGATCGCTAACGTAAACTAAGCAGTTAAAGTATTTAACCAATTGATTAAATCTTCAACCGTAGAGAAATCGAATAAAGCTTCTCCTAATACTTCGACATCATCAATACTTAACTCCATAATTTTAGTTTCTAATGAAAGATTAATCTCCCCTAACTTGCGT
>NZ_JADBRW010000114.1:0-2821 GCF_020247025.1 Microcystis sp. M109S1 | reverse complement strand
TGTCAGTCTGTAGAGCGACCATAAGACCAGAACAGAGTAAAACTGTTAAGGCAGGTGCGGAACCCCGCAAGGGAAAGAAGCAGAAACCTAAATCGTGAGGTTTGGGAATCACCGTCCGTTTACGGCGGTGAGGATGTCAACATAAAGAGGAATCCTCTCTCAGGTAAGAGCGGTAGTATGGCTTACTCGACACAGCAGTTAATTGAAATCCTCGATCGAGAAATGCACGCCACTTGCAAAGGGGAACGTCTGTTACTCTCCCCGGCGGAGCGCATTGATAATCCAGTGATTGCCAAGGCGATCAATCTAGAAAAGGTGGGCAAAGTCTTCGCCTATCAGGATTTTCGCCGCCAAGTTCACGATTATCAACAACAATATCAGGTTTCGGGCATTATCTGGCGTGTTTGTCAATGGGGCGATCGCACTCTCCGTTATCCCGAAATTCATAATCAATTAGTTGCCGTGGCGGGTGACAAGGAAATTCTCATGGCTGCCAAAGCCTCGGTTTTAGAGTTTTGGAACAGTATTACCCCTAATATGAATTTTTGGTGGGCGCTTAACTCCCGTCGTCCCATTTCTGCCGATTCTCTAGCAGAATTAGTCGCTCAGTCCGAATGGGCGGAATTAGATGTGGCGCGCACAGAATTATATCTCGGCCTCTGTTGGGGTAATCCTTTAGAACACCAGTATCAATGGGCGCAACCCTTTTCCGGTTGTCATCGCATTATCGCCGCCGTCGATGAACCTAGTTCGATTAAGGTCTGAGGGCGATTGATGTCTTGGGAATTATGAATTATGAATTGGGGTGTGGGGTGTAGGGAAGGAAACCTCTTTCATCTCTGGTGGTGAAAATTTTTTCATCGAGACTGACTCCTGATGATCGACTCCTATTGTAAAGTTTTGTTAATTTTTCTGGGATTAGGGTATTTTGTAAAAATAGATACAGAATTGTATGTTATATATATTAGTGGGTGATTAAAAAAGTTCAAAATGCGATTTGCAGATCGGAGGAAATGATTATGTCTACAGAACAACAAGCTCGCGCCTTAATGATGCGTCACCACCACGCCGTCAAAAATCGTCAACAATCGATGTTAGAGAGAAGTGCTTCTGAAATCGGTATTGACAATGACAATGGCTACGGGGAAACCGTTCAACGTCGCTTCTCGGCCGACTTTTCTTCACAAACTTACGATCGCTCTGGTGTTACTCTCAGTTAGGGTCTTAGATTTCGCCAAAGTGTAAGCTTTCAATCTTAGAATTAAGTGAACAATCAGCCCACACAAACCGAGATAGGAATGTGTGGGTTTTCGGTTTTTAGAAATCATGGGGTTACGTCTGGGATAGAGATGGTTTTATTTTATTTGCAAGACGAGGCGATATTTAGGTTGTCCAGTTCTCAATTTTTCCATGGCTTCATTCACCTGCGAGATAGGATAGGTTTCTGTCACGGGTTCAATGCCATGGCGAGAGGCAAATTCGATCATTTTATTGATGGTACTGGGACTACCCAAAGGACTACCAGAAATCGATTTTTGACCCATAATCAAGGGAAAAGCGTAGGTAGCCATGGGTTCAAGAACAGCCCCAACAATATGCAGACGACCTTTGGGACGTAAACAGGCGATATAAAGACCCCAATCGAGATTAACGTTAACGGTAGAGATGATGAAATCAAAGTAATTTTGTACCGATTGCAAAGCTTCGGGGTCTCTGGAATTGATAAAATGAGTCGCGCCTAATTCTTTGGCCTCCGCTTCTTTATCGGGACTACTGGAAAAAGCGGTTACTTCGCAGCCCCAAGCTTTGAGGAATTTTAAGGCTATATGTCCCAATCCACCAATACCAATGACACCAACTCGGGCCGTGGGTTTAATATCAAATTGCACAATCGGATTAAAGACGGTTATACCACCACAAAAAAGCGGGCCAGCTTTGGCAGCATCCAACTGGTTCCCCAAGGGAACTAACCAACTATGATGAGCGCGGACTCTGTCGGCAAAACCACCATGGCGACCGACGATAGTTCCTTCGGCAGTGGCACAAAGGTTTTGATCCCCTGACATACAAGTTTCACAGGTCGAACAGGAACGGGAAAACCAACCAAGACCGACTCTTTGCCCTATCTTTAATTCTTTGACTTTAGCACCGAGAGCGGCGATCGTGCCGACCACTTCATGACCGGGGACAAAGGGATAGGTGGTCAGTCCCCAATCGTTATCGAGCATACTTAGGTCACTGTGGCAGATGCCGCAATATTCCACCTCGATTTCCACATCTTCATCCGCTAATATACCCGGATCGTAGTCAAAAGGCTCTAGTTTTCCCCCTTTTTCTCGGGCAGCATAGGCTCTAATCATGATTAAGTCCTCTAGAATGGGTTTATTGGTTATCTTATCCCAAATTTATCGAAAATTCCGGTTAAGAAGATTGGGCGATAATTCCACTGCTAGGGACATCAACATCAAGGAAGTCCGCTCGTGATGATTAAAAAAATCTTAAAAACGGGAATTTTAAGAATAGCCAGAGGCGATCGCTAACTGGCAGCATCAGCAAAATTACTGGTTTTGGGTTACTCTTGTATATAGACCGCTCGCTGGCAGCTTGCGGACTTTACCGACAAGTTTTGTTAGGATCGGATAAAAATTATCCTGTTTCATCCTTGGCAAGATTAGACGAGTTGACAATCCTGGGCCTAAAGGCGTGAGGATTCTCGAAGCTCATCACAGCCCTTTCTGGTTTCCCTTACTTAGGTCTTACACGATTAGGTCTGAACCGAACCTACTAGAATATCACTTGCTATCTAGTTATCCTTTTTCTG
>NZ_JADBRW010000113.1:0-3525 GCF_020247025.1 Microcystis sp. M109S1 | reverse complement strand
GTCAGTCTGTAGAGCGACCATAAGACCAGAACAGAGTAAATCTGTTAAGGCAGGTGCGGAACCCCGCAAGGGAAAGAAGCAGAAACCCAAATCGTGAGGTTTGGGAATCACCGTCCGTTTTACGGCGGTGAGGATGTCAACTTAATCTGTAAGGGAAGTTGCCAAAAAGGAGACGAGCGTGCGACGGGGAAGACATAAAATTTTTATCGGCATGGCCCCGGGGGTCGGGAAAACTTACAAAATGCTGGAGGAGGGGCATAGCCTCAGAAAGCAGGGAACCGACGTGGTGATCGGACTTCTTGAAACCCACGACAGGAAAGAGACCGCCGAAAAAGCCGAGGGACTGGAAATCGTACCGAGAAAAATCCTAGAGAAAGAGGGATTCACTCTCTCGGAAATGGATACGGAAGCGATTATCGCCCGCTCGCCGCAGCTGTGTCTGATCGATGAATTAGCCCACACGAACGCGCCTGGTTCGGAGCGAGAGAAACGCTTTCAGGACGTGGAGATAATTTTATCCCGGGGAATCGATGTTTACTCTACAGTGAATATCCAGCATATCGAGAGTTTAAACGATCTGGTCGCCCGAATCACCGGGGTGGTGGTTCGGGAGAGAATACCCGATCGAATTTTGGAGGAAGCTGATGAAGTGATCGTGGTAGATGTTACTCCCGAAACCCTAGAGGAAAGATTATTAGCGGGAAAAATCTACGCTCCCGAAAAGATCCAACAATCTTTAAATAATTTCTTTCAACGGCGCAATTTAATCGCCCTACGGGAACTCGCCCTGCGCGAAGTGGCCGATACGGTAGAAGAAGAAGCGAGTAATTCGACCAAATTCATCGGTCAATCCTGTCCCGTTCACGAACGGGTATTAGTCTGTATTTCCACCTATCCAAACTCTTTACGATTATTACGTCGGGGAGCGCGGATAGCGGGGTATATGAACGCGGAATTTTTCGTGATTTTCGTCGATAACCCCGATCGCTTTCTCACCAAAGAGGAGGCTTTACATATCGAAACCTGCGAACGTTTATGTCGGGAATTCGAGGGGAAATTCTTACGGGTTAAAAGCTATCAGGTGGCGGAAGCGATCGCCGAGGTGGCCGAGCGCGAACGAATTACCCAGATCGTGATCGGGGAGAGCCTTCAATCGCGCTGGAAGCATTTAATCAAAGGTTCTTTCACCCAAAAACTCATGCGCCTGATCTGGCAGAAAAATATCGATCTTCACATCATCGCCACCGAACCAAAAGTACCGATTAAAAATTCGCGAGCTAAGGGGACGAAAAGATAACCACCGCTCCGCTATTTACCAACGAAGTGCTGGTGAAAGAATTTTCCTTCTACCAGCAACAGGTTTCAAGATTTTAAGTCCAACTGTTATTTAAATAAGTTTTATGGGCATCATAAGACAAGAAGCTAATCAATCAGGTGGATATTTACCATGGCTAATTGTCCTAACTGTGGTTCTAATCATATTCAGTTACAGCGAGAAACCAATGTTAATCGGGGAAGGGCGGCAGCAGGTTGGGCTTTATTTGGTGTGGTTGGTGGTGCGGTGGGTGCTGTCACTGGAGAAGATAGAAATGTTAACGCCTGTCTTGATTGTGGCACTACTTGGAAAGCGGCAGACGTATATAAAACTCTTGAAATTATCAAGCATTTAACTCAGGAAACACTTGATTTATCTTTAGCAAGAGATAGATTATATATCAATGATTTTATGGTTGAAGTTTCTCCCTACTTAAATTTGCCATCTCAAGCGGAATAGAAAGCGCAGAATTTGAAAAAGAAAGCTGAAAAAAAGAGCTACAAAAATTATCTGTAACATCCTCAAAAAATGTGATGATTAATTGTGAATGTCTCAGTCTATTTCCTCTAGCTTTACTTTTAGGAATCTGTTTATCTCTAGGCAATTTAGGGATTCTCATTTTTGTCTCATTTACCGTTTTAACTAGGGTTTGCTGAAAAAGTGTATTGGTGGGGTTAGGAGTCGGTCGTCGGTCGTCGGTCGTCGGTCGTCGGTCGTTTCAGGCTTTGTTGCCCTTGGTTTTTGTACCAGTTTTGTACTACGAAAAGAATAATGCAAGGTTTTTGAATGTCCCAATCCTATTTTCGCAGCATGAACATCGGATTTTAACAGGTCAAAAGCCTTATTTTAAAAGGGTTTTACCATTATTCAGCAGACCCTAACTATTATCTCTGTTGTTAAAATCTCTAATTGGCTAATTGTGCCGATAACAAGGTATCTTACAAAAGAAATAAAGCAGCTTAAAGAAGATTATAAAAGAGTAAGAGTGGAAGCGGATATTGAATTTAATCGTATACTTACCGATTTTGTCGATAAACATTATTTATAGTGCTTTTCACGTTACTGAGGTATGGACAAGTTTTGCCAACAAGGGGCTTAAGCCTCTTGCCCATGCCTCATTCTGATGAAAACTGCTATAACTTAAAGATAGGAAAATATGTTCTGTAAAAAAATACAAGATTTTTGAAAAATATTAAGTTAGTGGTACTTAGACACTTTTTGAGCCAAAAAAGCACTGAAAAATCCTCTGGATAAGGGAAAGAGGTAAATAGGGAAAAAATGACTGAAACCCTCAAGAAGACTGGATTGAGTGTTGTTTGAACTTAAGTCATCTCCCTGTATGGGTTTGAAGCTATTTTTGTCTTAGGTTTTGTTTAAGTCCCATTAGGCAATCTCTTACTTTTAGAGGAATAATCAAGATCTTAATATTGCCGTAACGCATCAAAAACTTTTCTTTTCTAGAATTGCCAATCGTAACCGGCGATCAAGCGAAAATAAACCGGTAAAATCTGAATAGAACTCGTTGCTTTTGCGATCGCTAATACCGCATCTACAGCAGTTATCTTAATGGTGAGGTACAAAGTTTTCGTTTTGGGGAGTCATTATTCAGGAGACAGGAGACGGGAGACAGGTTTGAGGTTTTGGGGGTTGGGGTTTTAGGGTTTTAGGGTTTTAGTTGAAATTTCCCCACTTCCCCACTTCCCCACTTCCCCACTCCCCCACTTCCCACTTCCCACTTCCCCTCTCAAATCAGCAACGCCTTGGCTTCTCTGGGATGATATTCTAGGAGTTAATCTTTAATGTAAATCCGTTGTCACAGAGGGAGTTAACTCATGCAAGTAAATAATCTCGGCTTTATCGCTAGTATCCTATTCGTCCTAGTCCCCACCGTTTTCCTCTTGATTCTGTTTATCCAAACCAGACAGGAAACCGAGGGTTAAATTCCTTCCCTATCCCTATTCTTCCTAAAAACCCCGGTGATTTCTTGAAGTCATGCGGGGTTTTTTCGCTTGAATTAGGAGAAAATGCTAGTTTCGTCACCTGATCCAAAATAGCCTATAGTTAGGGTTTGCTGAATAAAGCTAAAAACCTTGTTGGGTAAGACTTTTAGACCTTTTGGAACTTAAAAAGTACTGGATATGGGAGTGATCGGGGGGAAATTTAGGCACTTTTTCCCTGAAAATTAGGTAATTGGCCACCTCAAAACTGGT
>NZ_JADBRW010000112.1:0-24550 GCF_020247025.1 Microcystis sp. M109S1 | reverse complement strand
TTAATTGAGGGAATGAATACCAAAATAAAGCTTATTAAAAGAATAAGTTATGGATTTACCAATTTTGAACATCTTCGACTTAAGCTGTTTGCTTGCTTTAATTCATAACAAAAATTAACACACGAAAACCAGAAGAGCCCTATCTGGACGGAAATCTTCGCGTAAAACTGAACCAAATAATGCCAATTCGGTGACTTGCCACTTTTGACAAAATCCTTTAATTTGTTCCATTGGTAGATTTATTTTTTTGTTCATTAGATTAGTTTTACCCCTAAGCTTTCTAGTTGTTGGGTTATCCAAGCGGTTGCCGTTTCTTCATCGGTTTCTCTCGCTTTTTCTACTCCAATTTTAGCAATTTCTAAGAGTTGAGTTAAAAGGGCGATTGATGATTTTAATGAGTCCGAATCAGTTAGAATTAGCAGTTTATGATGCTGAGGATGCGTTTTTAAGGGTCAATCGTCTAGGTTTCTCCTTAGTTCGGTTTTGGGGTGATGGGATTCATGAGCGCTTAATGAAGAATTTGAATGAATTTTTATGATGAGGTATCGTCATTGTTATCAGTTTTTTTACTTCGTAAATCTACCCATAGATGTCTTAAATTAAATGGACTAGGTGGCAAATCAGGACGTTCTAGTTGATGGTCAAGACGACTCACATCATTTTGCCATCCTTCCGGCGATAAAGTTAACTCTATAATGGTTAGTTGTGAACAATGCTCATTAACTTCATTTAAAATTTCGTTTAATTCCATATTTTGAATATAACCAATCATTGCTCCCGAACTGACGGATTTTCCATAACCCCATTCAACTAATATAAATCTGTTAATCCCATTTAGAATATAATTTTTGTTAAGTATCCATTGAGAACTTGATGGAGAACCGAGTCTTTTAGCCTCTAAAGTGTAAAATTTATCCATTCTTTCAGGATTTGTTTCGTTAGTAAGCTAAACGGCGCTTAACCTGCATGATCCAATAGCTATAACCCTTTTGGAGTCTATATCGGTGATCCGAAGTAAAAGCCGTTTAGCTTATCACAGATTCCCCATTGAAAATCAGGTCGTTTATATTCTCGTTTAGCTCGAATGCTATCATCAGCATCAGGTTGATTATTGGCTTCATACATACAAGGCCATGCTATTCCTTGATTAGAAATAGTTAATTGTTGGTTGGCATAACGGACAAAAAAGCATAGTTTTCGATTAAGTTCATCTTCACTTTGGGGTAATTCTTGGTTCTTTTGAAGCATTTCTAAAGCAAGCCTAAAAGTAGCTAAAACTCTCTTTTCATGATTACCCCATATATCTTTTTTTAATAAACTTGGTTTTGTCATAGGTTTAGATCCTTTCTTGAGATTCTTGTAAGTTAATAATTTGAAGCATTGTTGCCTCCGCATCCTCACGCGCCATGCTACGAGTCCAGAATCTTCGTTCATTACGCTTAATAATAATGATTTCTGTATCAGAAACCGAACGAACTAAACCATCAAGATAAATTTGATGGCTATTATAGGGAACTAATAAACCATTTTCTTGTTTTCCCAATTGCTCAAGAATCTTTATCCATTGTTGTTGATCTGATTGGGAGACAGGTTGAGGTTTTTCTCCATACTCTTGTGTAGAGAAAATAACGGCTAACATAGGATTTTCTAACCCCAGAAATTGAGGGCGAATAATCTGCCAACTGAATTCACCATCAGGTTCTAATTCTCGATTCCAAATATCTAAAAAGGCTTGTAAATAACCTTCTAATCCTTTTTGAGTTTGACGGTTTTTATTAATATCGTTGAGAAGTCCTTGATTTTGTTGAGGATAGCTTTCAACAGGTTTTACTGCTTTACTGTTGATATGATTATAGTAAAACTCTATCCCAACATCACACATATCACGAATGAGATCCCGTTCAGCAATGGTGAGATCATAGACATCAAATATTGCCTCATCTAATTGATATTCTAATTCAGTGAGTTGTGCTTCTATTTTTTCTGGAGTTTTTCCTTCAGGATGTTCAATACTATACTTTATAGGATTACAATTCTGTAATTGCTCAACAATATCGATAACTTTTTCCCGAATAACTTGATCCTTTGGAAAAATAATCGGCAAACTTAAATATTCAT
Organism: Microcystis sp. M109S1; assembly: GCF_020247025.1. Classification (NCBI taxonomy): domain Bacteria; kingdom Bacillati; phylum Cyanobacteriota; class Cyanophyceae; order Chroococcales; family Microcystaceae; genus Microcystis; species Microcystis sp. M109S1. The sequence continues at coordinate 22,432 of NZ_JADBRW010000112.1, read as the reverse complement.
CCTTATAAATTCCATCATGCCATATTCCCCATTTGCTAGAAGTCAGAAAAAAGTAATAACGAGATAATGAAGACCATAAAGTTCCTAATACAATTTTATATTTCCATTCTTCAGCATCATGTAACTTGATACAATTTACTGAATTTGTAAAACTGAAGTTTTCTGATTCCAATCGAGCAATAATTTCTCCTTTTTTTCTAGATACCTGACTAATACCATGTTTAATAAGTAACCGAATACCTTGATATAAAGTTGGTTTTCTTGGTCGAGTTACTTGTTTAGGTGGTCTTTGAAACCAAGAAGAAGAAATTAAACCATATCTTTCAAATTTATCTGTGGGAAGTAATCTCGGTAACTGGCAATCTTTTTGATCCTTTCTCCCTTCTGAAAATCCTTGACCACTATTCCTAGAGTCATGTAATTCTTTTAAAGTTTGCGATAATTGTATCCCTTTAATTAAGCCAGCATCTTGATGATTTCCCCAATAATAAATTTTCCATAAATAATCATTATAAAATAGTTCACTTTGTCTGATACCATGACGATCCATAACACTCAAAATAACAGCTGGCATATTTTTAATCATAGCTGTTTTTTTAGCAGACCAATAAGTGACAACTTGATCTTTTAAGGTTAACTCTGTCTGATTGACTTTCTGAAAAATAATTGAAGCAAAAGGAGAAATTGAAGCACTAGATTGGTTTTTATTACCAGATTTAAAGAAAATATCACGAACATGAGCAAAATTGACAACTTCTTTTAATAAGACACTGTTTAACCATTTTTGTCTAAATTCTTTGCTTTTATCATGGGTCTTAAAGAAAATACCTGTTGATACCACTAATGCTGACCATCCATTATCTTTTAAAAAATCAAATACTCTCCAGATAAACGCTTGAGAACGTTCTTTATCTCCAACTGGATAATCACGTTCTTGACACCATTGTAAAGCGATATTTAATTCCTGTGTGCTTTTTCTATCGGTCGTTTTAGGAGATCCCCAAGGAGGATTACCGACAACAACATCAGCACATTGACTGCTAAAATTCCTAGATAATGTCACATCTTCTGAGTTAGAAAATTCTTGAAAAGCATTATCGCAGACTAAATTATTAAAGTGATTATCCTCAGATAACCCATTCGGTTGATAAATTAAAAATGGTAATTTTTCACCTCGTTTAATTTGTAATAAAATGTCTGGAGGCTCTTGATAATTTAATAAAGCAAGATATAGACTAAATGCAGTAATTCTGATAGCTTCTGAATTAATTTCTATCCCAGCTATCTGATTTTTTAAGATTTCTCTTAACTCTTGCCAACTTAATCGCTGTCCCTGATTTTGATAGACTCGATGTCTCACAATTCTCCGAAATGCTTCCACTAAAAAGATTCCTGAACCACAACAAGGATCAAGAATACGGGGATGAGTTGTCAAACAATCTGACGTTAAAACTTTAGACAAGACAAATTCTACTAATGAACTCGGTGTATAATGCGTCCCATTATCAATATTTTCTGTATTTGACTCATGATAAAATTCTTCATAAATACTACTAATTAAAGAAATAGGAATTATATCAAATTTATAAGCCCAGAAAAATAATTTTTTTTGTGGATCAATATTTCCCTGTAAAAATTCTTGTAAGAGAGATAAATGCCGTTGCTCAACAGATTCCGCTTCTTGTTCATCAGAAGGGAACATATCTCCGTTAAAATCTTGACTCAACCGATTAAATAAAGCATAGGTAAAACTTTTATCACTTAATATTTTGATATAATGTTGTTTAGCTTCAGTTTCCATATTTAACTGATCGTCAGGAGCATTAAGTAAGGCTTTCCATGTTGCATTGTTTTGTGCTATTGCTTCAAAATACTCTTGAGTTAAAATTCCTCTATCTTCCAAATAGCGAATAAAAATTGATCTACCAATTAAAGCATGAGCATATTTACGTTTATTTTCGCTTAATCCTCCACTAATTAAGGCTAAACGAACTGTTTTTAAATCTTTGATCAGTGATTGATCAGCACGTTGATTAGATGTTTCAAAACGCTCATCCTCAAAAAGCTTCCCTGATTCAATTTGTTCCCGTCTGTATTGATAAAGTTTTGAAGTTACTTCAAGTATGTTTTGGGCAACTTCTAACGGTCTATTATTTTTCTTCCAATCTTCTATACTTCTAGCAGGTGGTTTGGTTAGATCGTAAATAGCTAGTTCACCTTCTTTCGCTAAAAATAGGTAACTTGGTCTAGCCATACACCATATTTTATTAAAGATTTGCCGTACTTTTTCATCTTCTTGAGTATCACATTTAGCAAAAATAATCACAGGATTATTTTTGACAAAAAAAACTTTTTCTGCTTCAACTTGCTTGGCTAATTCTAACCAATCTCCTTTTTCTATCCACTCTTCTAAAGTTATTTCTGACAATGACACTTTTGAACTCACTAAGTCGCCTTGACTAAAATCGAGTTCATCATAAGCATATTCTAACAATTCATAAGCAGAATTAGCTGTCATCATCTTGAGTAAATCACTGGTAATAGTTGATTGTGTTGGTTAGAGTCACACAACCTAATCTTTGGTTTTTTTGAACTATTTTTAATAGTATGACTGATAGGAAGCGTAACTGTCAAGTAAATAGACAAGCCGCCATTATGTCAATTTTTTAATAATTTGCCTCTAGCACTGAAAGTGAGCAAACAGCGATCGCCTTTGGCGCGGCTTTGCCGTTCGCCTTTGGCGCGGCTTTGCCGTGGCAATTGTCCGTGACTCAATATCTGTAATAATCTAATACAGCCCTTGTAAACCTTCTTTAAGCTCTGGGTTTTCGTCTTGATCGAGATGCACAAAATCGCCCTTAGATGAGAATTAGTTTACAAAAATTTACATTTGGAGATAAGGAGCAATGAGTCAAGTTTCCGGTACAGATGTTCCCGATTTGGGTCGTCGTCAATTTATGAACCTGTTGACCTTTGGTACAATTACCGGAGTAGCAGCGGGCGCTTTGTATCCGATTGTTAAGTATTTTATTCCCCCCTCGGCCGGTGGTACGGGTGGCGGTGTCACCGCTAAAGATGCCCTAGGCAATGATGTGATTGTCAGTCAATTTCTGGCCAGCCATAACGCTGGCGATCGCACCTTAGCCCAAGGTTTAAAAGGCGACCCCACCTATTTAGTCGTCCAAGAAGACAAAACCCTAGCCAACTACGGAATTAACGCCGTCTGTACCCACTTAGGTTGTGTGGTGCCATGGAATGCCAGCGAAGAAAAATTCATGTGTCCTTGCCACGGTTCCCAGTACAATGCCGAAGGAAAAGTAGTTCGCGGTCCAGCGCCTCTATCCTTAGCCCTCGCCCATGCCAACGTCACCGATAATGATAAAGTCGTTTTCTCCACTTGGACGGAAACCGACTTCCGCAATGGCGAAGAACCCTGGTGGTCCTAGATTATTCAATGTGACGAGATTTTGGAATTTTTAACCGATAGAGATGAGAACATTCAACTTTTTAAGTTTCCCGCAAGTCCACAGACAGGCCCTAGTGAAAGCTGTCCTCGTGGCGATCGCTACCGTTTCCCTACTCCTAACCAGCGATGTCATTAACCCCCAATCTGCCCAAGCATATCCTTTTTGGGCGCAACAAACCGCCCCGGAAACCCCCAGAGAAGCAACCGGTCGGATTGTTTGCGCTAACTGCCATTTAGCCCAAAAACCCGCCGAAATTGAAATCCCTCACTCGGTATTACCCGATAGCGTCTTTGAAGCAGTAGTAAAAATCCCCTACGATCCCGCCAGTCAACAGGTGTTAGGAGACGGATCGAAGGGGGGTTTAAACGTGGGTGCAGTCTTAATGCTACCGGATGGTTTTAAAATCGCGCCCCCCGATCGCATTCCCGAAGAAATGCAGGAAAAACTCGGTGGAGTCTATTTCCAATCCTACAAAGAAGGTCAAGATAACGTGGTTATCGTCGGCCCTTTACCCGGTGATCAATACAAAGAAATCGTTTTCCCCGTCCTGGCCCCCGATCCTAGCCAAAATAAGAGTATTCACTTCGGTAAATATGCTGTGCATTTAGGGGCCAATCGTGGTCGCGGTCAAGTGTACCCCACCGGTGAACCTAGCAATAATAACGCCTTCAAAGCTTCTACCGCAGGTACAATTAGCCAGATCAGCAAAACCGAAGCCGGTGGTTATGAAGTCACCATCACTTCCCAAGCAGGCCCCGTGGTGGAAAATATTCCCGCAGGTCCTGAGTTAATCGTCTCGGAAGGTCAAGCGATCGAAGTGGGACAATTTTTAACCAGTAACCCCAATGTCGGCGGTTTTGGTCAAAAAGATACGGAAGTTGTCCTGCAAAATCCCGGCCGGATCAAAGGATTAGTTTTATTCCTCGGTGGCATTATGTTATGCCAAATCCTCTTAGTTATTAAGAAAAAACAAGTGGAACAAGTACAAGCGGCCGAAATGAATTTCTAATCGCAATATTTCGGTTATTTTTGCTAGAAAGCGGGTTATTTGCCCGCTTTTTAGCTTTGAGTCAGGAAAATGCTCACCGCTCACTGCCGTCTGATACAATCGGTTCAACTTAACCGATAAGTGTAAATTTTTATGAATCAGTCGCTTGTTCCAGTCATTCTCGCCGGTGGTAAAGGGGAACGTTTTTGGCCCCTCAGTCGTCTAGCGCGTCCGAAACAGTTTCTCTGTCTTGATGGTAGTGGTCGCAGTCTTTTACAAGCAACGGCCGATCGTCTATTATCTTTAGGGGCAGGTTGGGAAAATCTCTGGGTAATTACCGCTAGTGCGATCGCTGATGGTGTCCGCGAACAACTGCCCGATTTACCGGAGAGTAACCTATTAGTGGAACCGGTGGGCAAGGATACGGCCCCAGCTGTGACTTGGGCCACCTTAGAAGTGACAAAACGTTATGGTAAGGAAGTGGTGATCGGTTTTTTTCCTGCCGATCATTATATTGGTGATCAAGAGGCTTATATTAACACTTTAAAAGCGGCCGTAGAAGTGGCCGTCAGCCAAAAAGCGATCGTTACTTTAGGGATTAAACCCGATTATCCCTCCACCGGTTACGGTTATATCGAACAGGGAGAAAATCAGGGCGAATTTAATGGCCTACCCGTCTATAAAGTGAGTCGTTTTACGGAAAAACCCGATCGCACCACGGCCGAAAAATTCCTGGAAACGGGACTTTTTAGCTGGAATAGCGGAATGTTTATCTTTCAGGGACAAGTGGTTTTAGAGGAGCTAAAAACCCACGCTAATAATATTTTACAACCTCTGATCGATCGGGGTATCGCTGCCTATGAGGATTTAGAGAAAAAAAGTATTGATTATGCTTTGATGGAAAAAACCCAACTCGCTTACGTTTTACCCGCTAATTTCGGTTGGGATGATCTGGGAGATTGGAATTCCCTGGAAAGATTATTAGAAGCAAAGGGCAAAAATATTGAACTGGCCAATCATGTCGGTTTGGATACGGAGGGGGCTATTATCTATGCTAGTGATCGGGAAGAAGCGATCGTTACTATTGGTTTAAAAGATCTGGTAATTGTTCGCGACGGGAAAGCGACTCTCGTTGTCCACAAAGATCGTACCCAAGATATTAAACAAGTTCTCAAGCAATTACAAACCGATCCCAAATTAGAGAAATTGTTATAGTATCGATAAGTACCTAAGCAAAATTAATTACACATCTAAGCCATCAGCTTTTTCAGTAATCAGTGATCAGTAACCGGTAATCAGTGAAAAGACAGTAGGAAACTTTTAAGTAGATGGGTGGAATTAAATATAAGATGAACGTAGGTTGGGTTGAAGTATGAAACCCAACGTCTGCATGGGTTACGAAGTGCGCTAACCCATCCTACAAATAATTGTGCCTCCCTACTTATTTAATACTGCTCACTTAAAACTCAAATCTGATAACTTACCCACTGATAACTGATAACTGATCACTGATAACTGATAACTTACCCACTGATAACTGATCACTGATCACTGATAACTGATAATACCGTGTTCTCACTCCCCCAAACCAGTCAAAGACAAAAAGAAATCCTTGAGATAGTTCTCGGCAACGGTTGGGACTATATGCGCGGGGTTTTAACCTTAGGAAAAACAGAAAATCCCCAGATTCCCACCCCAGAAGTTCTCAAAAAAATCCTCGTGGAATTGGGTCCTTTTTATGTCAAATTGGGACAGTTGCTTAGTACCCGTCCCGATCTGCTACCTGCTAATTATATCGAGGCTTTAACTGCCCTACAAGCGCAAGTTCCTCCCGTTGCTTGGACAGATATAGAAATAGTCATCACTGAACAGTTAGCAAAACCGATCGAACAGGTATTTAAGTATATTAATCCCCAACCGATCGCCGCGGGATCGATCGGGCAAATTCATCGGGCAACTTTATTATCTGGGGAGGAAGTAGCGATTAAAGTCTTGCGTCCGGGGATCGAAAAAATTGTCGCCCAAGATAGTGCCTTAATTAAGGGAATTGCTGATTTAGTTGCCCTCACAGAATTTGGTCAAAGTTACGACGTTGTTAACTTAGCAGAGGAGTTTATTAAAGCAGTCAATGCGGAATTAGATTTCACCCAAGAAGGTCATTATACTGACCAATTACGCTATAATTTAACCCAGAGTCGGTGGTCAGAACCCAAACAGTTAGTTATTCCTAAAATTTATTGGCACTTAACTAATTCTCGGCTATTAGTGTTAGAATGGTTGGAAGGAAAACAAATTTTAGAGGCTGATGTTTCTAGACCAGCAACTGAGCAAGCAATTTCCCAAAGAAAAAGCGAAATAACTAGAATTTTGTTTCGGTCATTTTTTCAACAAATTTATATTGATGGCTTCTTTCATGCCGATCCTCACCCGGGTAATATCTTCTATCTTGACGATGGTAGAGTGGCTTTAATTGACTGTGGTATGGTGGGCAGATTAGACCCGCAAACTCAACAAATTTTAACAGAATTGTTATTGGCAATTGTTGACTTAGATGCCAAAAGATGCAGTCAACTAACTATTAAACTATCCGAGTCAGTGGTGCCGATTACTTTAGTACAATTAGAGGTGGATTATGAGCGGATGTTGCGAAAATACTATAACCTCAATTTAAATCAAATTAACTTTAGTGAGGTGGTTTATGAACTTTTGCAAATTGCCCGTCGCAATAGAATTAAACTTCCGGGTAATTTAGGTTTATTTGCCAAAAGTCTCGCTAATCTAGAAGGAACTGCCCGAAAATTTAATCCTGATATTAATATCCTAGAAGAAGTCAAACCGCTATTAACTAATATTCTTGAACAACAGTTAATCGGTAGCACTCCCCTACAAACTGCCCTAAGAACAGTTTTAGACTTGAAATCTTTTTCCCTGAAATCTCCCCGTCAAATCGAAGTTTTACTAGATGGTTTAACCTCGGAAACTTTAAATGTTAATCTGAAAATTCGCGACCTAGATAATCTCCGTCGCAGTTTAGATAATTCCGCCAATCGACTAGCTTTTAGTGTGATTATTGGTTCCTTAATTATCGGGGCCGCCATTGTCACAGCCAGCGCCCAATCTCGGCAATTAACTATTATTAGTACCGTATTATTTGCTACAGCTAGTTTAATCGGTTTATGGTTAGTTGTCGGTATCCTGCGATCGGGGAGATTGCGCTAGAAATTATCGCGATTAAATTAAGATTTGTTGTTGTAAAAATTTCGCCCACTGACTAGCCAATTCAACTTCAGTAAAGGGAATTTTTTCAGGCGATCGCTCCTTAAAAATAAATTCTAGGAAAGGAGAACCTTGGGGGGGAATATCATCTAAATCCACCACTTGATTATTAACTAACAGACGGATTTCTTTGACCTCCTCTAGGGAAAAAGTTTGTAAATTTATGACTCCCTTACGAGTTGGCTTTCCCCAAGTGATAATTTTATCTTTTTGACCTAAGACAGAATATATATCATACTTAGCTCGCTCGAAGTTTTCCGCCCATGATCGATAGATTTCCACTTTTTGGTATTCATTCCAACCACTCCAAGCCAACCAAATAAATAGAATTAATAAAGGTGTCCACAATAACCCGCGTTCCATAAACTATCGCCCCAAAATTCTGGTCAATTAATCCTATTTTATGCTAAGTGGGTGGGTGGAATTAAATATAAGATGAACGTAGGTTGGGTTGAAGCATGAAACCCAACGCCCGATTATGTTACGAAGTGCGCTAACCCATCCTACAAATAATTGTGCCTCCCTACTTAATTGGCAGCAAGGGATTATACTAGGGTTTGCGGCAAAAAGTTTTTCCTGGGGGTTGGGGTGTGGGGAAGGAAACCTCTTTCATCTGCGGTGGTGAAAATTTTTTCATCGGGACTGACTTGCTGATTCGGAAAAAAAAGGGCAGACAAAAGCCTCCCCTAGTATTAATGATTGGTCAATCAAACCTTAGACATCGTAGTAGAGAGAGAACTCGTAGGGGTGAGGACGTAAGCGCATCGGGTTAACTTCGTTATCGAGCTTGTAGGTGATCCAGTTGTGGATAAAGTCTTCGGTAAAGACACCAGAATCGGTCAAGAAAGCGTGATCTTTTTCGAGACTTTCCAGAGCTGCTTCCAGAGAACCGGGGGTAGAGGGTATTTTTGACAATTCTTCGGGACTGAGTTCGTAGATATCCACATCGAGAGGTTCCCCTGGTTCGATTTGATTTTTAATCCCATCGATACCAGCACAAAGCATAGCTGCAAAAGCGAGGTAGGGGTTAGAAGTCGCGTCAGGACAACGGAATTCTAAACGTTTGGCTTTCGGGTTGCTTCCCGATAAAGGAATCCGAATCGAAGCGGAGCGATTACCTTGGGAGTAGGCCAGGTTTACAGGGGCCTCAAAACCGGGGACGAGACGCTTGTAAGAGTTGGTGGTGGGGTTAGTTAAAGCTAAGAGAGCGGGAGCGTGTCTAAGCAAACCACCGATATAGTACAGTGCCATTTGGCTAAGTCCGGCGTATTTATCCCCGGCGAACAGGGGTTGACCATCTTTCCAGATAGACTGGTGAACGTGCATCCCGGAACCGTTATCACCAAAGATGGGTTTGGGCATAAAGGTGACGGTTTTGCCGTATTTCTTCGCCACGTTCTTAATGCAGTATTTGTAGGTCATCAAGTAGTCGGCGGCCCGTACTAGGGTAGAGAATTTAATCCCTAGCTCGTTTTGACCACCAGTAGCGACTTCATGGTGATGTTTTTCGATGGGAACTCCGCAGTCGGCCATGGTTAAGAGCATTTCCGTGCGAATATCTTGAGAGGTATCGGTGGGACTAACGGGGAAATAACCCTGTTTGTAGGCGGGTTTATAGGCAAGATTTCCCTCTTTTTCGTCTTTACCGCTATTCCAACGACCTTCGACACTATCCATGTAGTAATAGCCGGCGTTGGCGGTTTGGTCGAAACGAGCGCTATCAAAGAGGAAAAATTCCGCTTCCGGTCCAAAAAATGCGGTATCACCTAAACCGGTACTGCTAAGATAATCGATCGCTTTCTGAGCAATAGAGCGAGGATCGCGGCTATACCATTCACCGGTTCTCGGTTCTTTGATGCTACAGATCATGCTTAGGGTAGGTTCCTTGTAGAAGGGATCGATCCAAGCAGTGGTGGGATCGGGAACCATGGCCATATCGGATTCGTTAATTGCTTTCCAACCGCGAATACTGGAACCATCGAAGGCAACACCATCGCTGAAAGAGCTTTCATCGATTTGGTCGTAGTAGAACGAGCAATGTTGCCAGATACCCGGCATATCAATAAATTTCAGGTCGATAATCTTAATATTGTTGTCCTGAATCATTTTCAAGACTTCTTGTGGCGTTTCGGGCATGGAAAACTCCTTTGACTTATGGATCGGTTCTTAAGCTTCTCAAAAAATCCATCCTAAACAGTCACTTTGGCCGGTTTTGTATTTTTCGATACAAAATCTTTAATCCTAGCTTGAAAAAATCTGTAATTTCCTTGTTCAGGTCGGTAATTGCTCAGAATGGCGATTTGCCTATCAGCTTCTAGCTCCTCTTGCCACACCTCAAGCACGTTCACTTCTGCAAACATTTGCCGTCTAAGCTAAGACGCATTTTAACCGCCTATACTTAGGGTCTGCGGCAAAAAGTTTTTCGGTGGGGGTTGGGTGTGGGGTGTGGGGTGTGGGGTGTGGGGTTTTACCAGTTTTGAGGTGGCCAATTACCTAGCTGCAATTTTTGTCAATTGTTTTTGATCTAGAGCGAACTAATTAATTAAATCTTTTGCCAGATAAGGATTTAGTCGATTTATGCAACCCTATTGAACCATACCAAGTAACGAAGATCCAGAAATTATAACTTTCTTTATCCTCAATTATAACAGTAATTTCTGGATTATTTAATAGGATTAATTCTCCTGCGTACAGACCTTTGCCTCCCTTTCAATCAGGAGCGCAGAACCATTCGCTAAAACCTGGTCGAGTATTGGCTTTTTTTCCTTACTAGATATTTTGGCATTAGCGGGCTATTTCACCTGAAAATATAGACCATTTTCTTGATTACAAAGTAAGAAAAAAACTCTAATAGCAAATCTGTTTTTAATAGTATGATTAACTTCCAATCGAACTTTAAAAACCCGCTCTCCACTTCCCACTTCCTATTCCCCGCTCTCTTGCCCAAATACTCACCTCGCCTACCTCAACTCTGGCCAGTTAATGCCATTATACACCTAACCAGACATTTTAGCCTGAAATTCTGAAATATAATGTTTGCTTAACCTGGAACGATCAAAGCGTTAGATTAGAAAGAGTCCTTTTTTTAGAGATATTTAAACCTGATGGTCTGGCCTTTTAAACCGAAAACCCGCAAACAAATCGCTCGAATAGAAATTACAGGTGCAATTGCCTCCGATACCCGCAAAAGAGTCTTAAAAGCCCTAGAAATCGTCAAAGAAAGGCAATATCCCGCCCTACTTCTCCGCATTGACTCCCCCGGGGGAACCGTGGGGGATTCCCAAGAAATTTATGAAGCATTGAAGCGGTTACAAAAAAACACGAAAATAATCGCTAGTTTTGGCAATATTTCCGCCTCTGGCGGCGTTTATATCGCTATGGGGGCCAATTATATTATGGCTAACCCCGGCACGATTACTGGCTCGATCGGTGTTATCCTGAGAGGGAACAATCTGGAAAGATTGTTGGATAAGGTGGGAGTTTCGTTTAAAGTGATTAAATCTGGCCCTTATAAAGATATTCTCTCCTTCGATCGAGAATTAACTGATGAAGAAGAAAGAATTCTCCAGGATATGATCGATACCAGTTATCAGCAATTTCTGCAAACCGTCGCCAGCGCTAGAAATTTAGATGTCAATCAGGTGAAAAGTTTTGCCGATGGGCGCATTTTTACCGGTCAACAGGCTTTAGAATTAGGAGTGGTCGATCGCTTGGGAACCGAGGAAGATGCCCGACTTTGGGCGCTAGAATTGGCAGGATTACCCCCAGATAAAACTAAATGTCAGACTATCGAAGAACCGAAACCCCTCCTCAGTCGTCTGACGGGCAATCGTTCCCAAATACCCCTAGGATTACAAAAAACCCTACAGCGTCTAGAATTTGAATTGGAAGTTAACGGACAACTATTGTGGTTATACCGACCCTGATGGCTGGATTAAAGTCGAGAAAAAGGGCGCGTTAACCCCTAAAATTGACTCATCAGGATTAGCGGAGGATGACAATCGTGCAGTGGAAGATTCGAGCCATTCGGGGAGCAACAACAGTAACAGCTAATACTATTGAAGCTATACGAGAAGCAGTGACAGAACTCCTCGAAGCGATCGAAATCCACAATAGTCTCGATCCCGATGATATTGTTAGTATTATCTTTACGGCAACTCAGGATTTAGACGCGATTTTCCCCGCTGCTATCGCTCGCGAACGTCCCCATTGGCAAAATGTCCCCCTCCTCGATGTGCAACAGATGCACGTCGCTGGGAGTCTGGAAAAGTGTATTCGGGTAATTCTCCACGTTAATACTCCCAAACTGCAAAGCGAAATGCAGCACGTCTATCTGCAAGGGGCGAAAAATCTTCGCCCCGATTGGCAGATTTCTCCAGTCACTATTAATCGCTAAAATCTTCGATAACCTGTTCCCGCATTTTCTATTAAGTTTATTGATTTCTCCCTCAGGGAAAAACTGGCCGCAAAAATCATTAAATTTACCTTTGGGGCCCGGAAAAATTAGCCCTCAACCCCAACTTTTTTAACTGACTAAATCCCCATTTCCGACAGCCAACTCAAAATTAATTGATTAACTTTTTCGGGATGTTCATCGTGGGGACAGTGACCGGCTTTGGCAATCGGATAAAATTGGGTATTATTTCCCATTTTAGCTCTTTCTTGGTAAATTACCGAACCGGCGATCGGTGTCCAAGGGTCATCCTCTCCCCAGAGTACCAATAAAGGGCGATCGATTTGCGGTAATAATTCCTGGGGAGAAGGTCCGGGGGGTGCCGTCAACACCGATGCAAACACTCCCCACGCACCCGCATCACAGGAGGGTTGATAGAGAATTTCGACTAATTCCTCGGTAATCGCGGTATGATCCCGATAAACCTGTTTTAAGGTGTTCCGGATGCGATTTTTCTGCCTTACCTGTTCAAAAATAAACTTTCCTGTCACGGGAGAACTAACTAAACCGGTAAAGGCAGCCATGATTAAACGCAGCGGCAAATTTAATTCTTCGGGACGATGGTTTAATCCTCCGGCACAGTTAATAATTACTCCTCCAGCAGTGATTTCGGGAGATTCTGTCATCAGCATTAAGGTAATCAGTCCCCCGATGGAATTACCGATAAATACCGCCGGTTTTGCCATTTTTTCTCGCCAAAAGTCTTGTATTTGCCGCAGCCAAAGGTTGAGACTATAATCTAAAGCGGGCTTATCTGTACCCCCAAATCCCAAAAGATCTAGGGCATAGACTTGATAGCCATTTTCCGCTAAAACGGGGATATTTTTGCGCCAATGACCGATAGATGCCCCAAAACCGTGAATTAATACTAGGGGTTGTCCTTCTCCCCGCACAGTGTAGGGGATGGTGTGACCTTGCCATGTCCAAGACAATTGCTCTAAGCTAGTCCCAGTGATCGGAGATTGTAGTGCCATTGTATGAAGTTTTATTAAGTGATAGGTAAATTATAGAGTAAAAATCAGTCGAGAATTTATGCCACAACGCCAGACTTTTACCAATAACTCGATGGAAATTTCCTATTTACAATGGAGCGATCGAGGTATGCCTCTATTATTATTGCACGGCATGGCGGATCATGCTTTGGTTTGGTCAAGTTTGGGCGATTATTTAAGCTCAAATTATCAAGTTATTGCCCCAGATTTGCGGGGACATGGGGAAAGCGGTAAACCGGCAACCGGTTATCACTTTCAGGATTATATCGGCGATTTAAGGGCTTTAATTAATCATTTAGGTTGGACGCAAGCACATATTTTAGGTCATTCTTGGAGTGCTAAAATAGCGGCAATTTGGGCAACTCAACAGCCGGAAGTATTTAAGAGTTTAATTTTAGTCGATCCCTTTTTTATCGATAAAATGCCTAGTTGGATTAGGATAACTTTTCCAATTCTCTATCAAGTTTTGCCCTTTTTAAAGATTACTCGCTCCTTTGATAGTTATCAGAGCATAGAAGCGATCGCTCGTCAATTAAAACAATATAAAGGTTGGTCAAATCTACAGCAAGAGGTGTTTAAAAATGCCATCGAACAAAAAGCTGATGGCAGTTGGAGCAGTAAATTTACTTTATCGGCACGCGGGGAAATTTTTGAGGATGTCATGGGGTTTGCCGGATTAACTAAAACTTTAGATATTCCCAGTTTATTAATCCTTCCCCAGCAGGGATTAAATCGCACTGCTTGGCAAATTCAATCCTATAAAAAGTATTTAACTTCTCTAGAGATTAAAAAGATACCGGGTAATCATTGGGCATTTTTAGGGGAACCTGAAATTTTTAATCAAGCGGTGGCCGAGTTTTTATCCGTTCGGGAAATTGTCTGATTAGCGGAGAGAACGAATCTGCAATTGGTAATAATCCTCGTCTAAACCTTGATTCTGCTTGTTATTAACCGAATTAAGCTGTTTTTGCAGTGCTAAAATGCGATCGCCTGTAGCAGGATGGGTGCTGAGAATTGTCGGGGTAGAACCCCCCTGTTGTGCTAATTTTCCCATCAAGGAGATCATCGCCGTGGGTGCATAACCAGCCTCAACTAGATTGTTTAAACCCAGTCGGTCCGCTTCTAATTCATCCTTGCGACTATTGGGCAGATTATAGGCGAGATTGACTCCCAATTGTACCCAAGTTTTTGTGTCTAATCCCGCCGCGCTGAGAAGTCCTTGGGCGAGGGCAGTATTGCGTAATTGGGTGATAGAATGACGACCGACGATATGGCCGATTTCATGGGCAATGACGCTGGCTAATTCTGCCTCATTATCAGCAGTTTTAATCAATCCCGTGTGTAAATAGACAAATCCGCCCATGGTTGCGAAGGCGTTAATGCTATTGTCGCGCACCACTTGAAAAGTGTAGGGAATCTCAGGGTGATCGCTAGTTGCCGCTAATCGCTGGCCGATTTCTTGGACATATTGGTTAATTCTGGCATCTTTGGCCAGTTTTATTTTACCTGATTCTAATAAACCCTGATTAATCTGCCTACCGAGGGCAACTTCCTGCTGAGGAGAAATAGTGGCGAGTTGAATAACCTGCACACCGCGAAAAAGTAAATCCATCCACGAGCGTGCGAAACTAGCTTGGGGATTGACAATCCCGATACTCAGGGTGAGCAGCAGAGAAATTATTGTTAATAGCCAAAAACGGTAGAAAATAGGGCGCATAGACGATTCGATCCCATAAAAACCTCATTCCCATTCTAGACAGTCCCTATCACCCTTTGCCTGCTACTGTCCCCGATTGGTTTGATAGACGTAAAAGTTAAATAAATCGAATAAACTGCCAACAAAAGCAAAGGTGACAGCGATGGTTAACATTCCTTGTAGGGGATAACCGCCGCCGAAAATGGTTAAAAATTGCAGGATTTGGCTAAAACCGGTCTGACAAACCCAAGTAAAGCCGGGGACATGACTGGTGGCCAATAAAGCAGTTAAAATAGAACCCACCAAGAGGACGGGAGCAACAAAACTTAATAGGGTGGAAAATAGCAGGGAACGGAGCAAAGTAAGCATGGGTGCTGATCTCCAGAGAATTAGGGGGCGATCGAACGGGAATAGGAATCTATGCTCGCTCCCCTCTAGGATATACGTTCATCTCGGCTAGGGGCGGTTTTTTAAAAAATCTTAAAATATCATTAAGATTCTTGGTTAATAACGATTAAGTGGTACACAAAAGTCAACCCGATAATTGCTGGGTCAGCCTTTTTCAGTGATCAGTAAACAGTAAACAGTAAACAGTGAGGGGTGGGGAAGTGGGGACGTGGGGACGTGGGGACGTGGGGACGTGGGGACGTGGGGACGTGGGGAAGTGGGAAGAATAAATAAAAATAATCTCCCGTCTCCTGTCTCCTGTCTCGGCTCTTCTCGACTTTGTGTGATAATTTTTGCTTATGGAATCGTGAAATGCTTATCGAGCAAGACTTTTAGGGCTATTTTGCGGATATTCTATCAGTATAGACCTCGTTTTCACACAGAAACCAGAAGAGCCCTGTCTCCCGTCTCCCGTCTCCTGTCTTCTGTCTCCTGTCTCCTGTCTCCTGTCTCCTGATAACTGATAACTGATAACTGATAACTGATAACTGGAACTACCTGAAGCATTGATCCCCGTGGTGTGGTACTGTCAATTCAGTGTATTTATCGGCACTGGCTTAAGATTTGTCGCTATTGTCCTCCCCTTCTCCCGTCGCTGTTTTTGAGGCTTTCTATGACCGACATTCCTTTCACCCTAGACCAACTGAGAATTCTCAAAGCGATCGCTGCCGAAGGAAGCTTTAAGCGGGCGGCAGATACCCTGTATGTATCTCAACCGGCGGTCAGTCTTCAGGTACAAAACCTCGAAAAACAGCTAAATGTGCCGTTATTTGACCGGGGCGGTCGGAAAGCCCAATTAACGGAAGCGGGATACCTACTCTTAAGCTACGGCGAAAAAATTATCACTCTCTGTCAAGAAACCTGTCGGGCGATCGAAGATCTACAAAATCTGCAAGGGGGAACCCTGATCGTCGGCGCTTCCCAAACCACGGGAACCTATCTTCTTCCCCGCATGATCGGGCTTTTTCGGCAAAAATACCCAGAAGTATCCGTACAGCTACAAGTTCATTCCACCCGTCGCACCTCTTGGAGCGTTGCTAACGGTCAAGTGGATTTAGCCATTATCGGGGGGGAAGTTCCCGCCGAATTACAAGAAACCCTGCGGATTATCCCCTACGCAGAAGATGAACTGGCTTTAGTCCTGCCTATTTTTCATCCTCTGTCTAAGGTAGAAATGATTCAAAAAGAGGATTTATATCGACTAAAATTTATCACCCTCGATTCCCAATCGACGATTCGCAAAGTTATCGACAAGGTTTTAACTCGTTGCGAGATCGATACCAAACGCTTAAAAGTGGAGATGGAACTTAACTCGATCGAGGCGATTAAAAATGCCGTACAATCCGGTTTAGGGGCGGCTTTTGTCTCGGTGACAGCGATCGAAAAAGAACTACAAATGGGAGTTATCCACGCTACCAGAATTAAAGATGTGGAAGTACGACGCACTTTGTC
The DNA here is from genome assembly GCF_020247025.1 of Microcystis sp. M109S1. Taxonomy (NCBI): domain Bacteria; kingdom Bacillati; phylum Cyanobacteriota; class Cyanophyceae; order Chroococcales; family Microcystaceae; genus Microcystis; species Microcystis sp. M109S1. The sequence goes on along the minus strand of NZ_JADBRW010000112.1, from coordinate 5,661 downwards.
GGTAATTATTAACCCGAATCGCTATCGCTCGAAAGCTGCCGAGGCTTTTACCCTAGAAATACTACCCCAATTCTCCACCTATCCCGAATATCTGGCTGACGACCACAACTTTGAACCGATTCCTAACTCGCAACCCGCCGAAATTATTAGTAAATAAGTCGCTCGAGATGGGCAAAATCTCCCTCGGAACATTTAAGCTATCTCTTGGGAAAATTACTGGCCCGATAAATTACTTTTTTATCGACTTTAATCCAATGGAGACTCTCTAAACGACTTCTAAGATTAGTAATAGTTACTCCCAACTCGTCGGCGATCGCATACAGATGTCCCCATTTCGTCAAGTCACGTCCCTAGGATTAGCTTTTGCTTTATCAAAACGGGAAGTTATCTTGATAACTTCCCAAGTGTCTGAACAAATAGGTGTTCCTCGTCCCTTACGCTTAAAAGTTCATGAATTAGGAGAACAAGTAAATTTAAAACAGTTAGTTGACACTACGTTGAAATTAACTTTACTTCACTATGGTTCTCTCAAAGACCCCCGTTTACCTATCCCTTTGTATGGAGCGGATGCTATTGCTCATCGACGCTTACAAGGAATTTGTCCTAGTTTATTAGAAGATGATTGTCAATTCTGGCTTTAGAGAGGAAAATTATGGATAATTCTCATAGCAATCTACACCATCTAGAAGAATTAGTCAGTGATTTATCTAACCAAATTAGTTTACTGACGGCATAAAATCGAGCAATTAAAGAAAGATTAGCCTATCTTGAATGGGACTTGCATCGAGAAAATGGATGTTTACAAGCCGAAAATTTATCTCTAGGTTAAATTGCACAGCTTGTTTTCCCGGTAGATCAAGCTTTAGATTTTTTTCTTATTTCCTTGAGCGAAAAATGTCTATCATCAAAGGCGATATTATCCCGCCAATTTATGTTGCCAGCGATCGGTCAAAATCATCCCCAATCTGGTAATTATGCCCCCCTAGATAGCCATCTCTGGGCCGATGCCACCTATCCCCTCGGAGCGCATTATCGGGGCGATAGTGTCACCTTTGCCGTCTATTCTAAAAATGCCAGTCAGATTCTTCTGGAAATCTACGATCGCCCGACGGGAGAAAACGCTAAGTATGATTACTGGTTGACAAAAAACCCAAATGATGATATATGGCGGGCAAAAATCGCCGGTATTCCCCCGGGCAGTTACTACGCTTTTCGCTGTTGGGGTTCCAATTGGCAATTTGATCAAAAATGGCAAAGAGGTCACAGTAACGCTGGTTTTCGGGCAGATGTGGACGATTTCGGCCATCGTTTTAACCCCAATAAAGTCCTCTTCGATCCCTACACGCGAGAACTTTCCCACGACCTTGAAACCCCGGCCATGATTGCGGCCCGAGAAAATGCGGGAATGTATGCCACGGGAGAAGGGGACTACAAAGGAGTGATCCGGCGGCAATACGATACGGGCAAATGGTCGCCCAAAGGCATTGTTATCGCCCCGGATGGGACTTCTACCGGGATTCGTCCCCGTCTGGGTGCCGAAAAAGCGATCATTTATGAGGCCCATGTGCGCGGTTTAAGCAATCACCCCTCCGCTAGTCGTTTAGAAGATATTCTCAAGGGAATTACGGGTTTTGAGGAAGTGGCTAACGTTCCCGACCAGTACAGGGGAACTTATGCGGGAGCCGGCTATATGGCCAAATACCTGAAAGCGCTAGGATTTACCACCATCGAACTCTTACCCGTCCAAGAAACCGCTAACGATAATAACCCCGACGATCGCCCCGGTGGTAACTATTGGGGTTACATGACCTTTGGTTATTTCGCCCCCGATCGCCGTTATGCTTATGATCGCTCCCCCGGTGGACCCACCAGAGAATTTAAGGCCATGGTCAAAGCTTTCCACGACCAAGGTATGGAAGTTTATCTCGATGTGGTCTATAATCACACGGGAGAAGGGGGCAATTGGGGCAGCAACGATGTCACCGGATTTGTTAGTTTTGGTGGTTTTGATGTGGTGGAATACTATCAACTCACCGATGAACATTATCTAGTCGATGGGGCCACCGGCTGCGGAAATCAATTAAACTTTTCCCATATTGTCACCTGTAATCTGGTTCTTGATTCCCTCACCTATTGGTTAGAAACCATGGGAGTTGATGGTTTTCGTTTTGATCTGGCCACCGTCCTCGGTCGAACTCCTTCTAGTCATGAACGGGAAGATTGGGGCAAACAAAAACAATTCTTTCCTAAACATCCTTTGTTAGAAAAGATCGAGAAATTAGGCAAGAAATACGATGCGGAAATGATCGCCGAAGCTTGGGATATCTGGGGTTACGAAGTGGGGAATTTCCCAACGGGTTGGGGAGAATGGAATGGCCGTTATCGCGATGCAATCCGGCGTTTTTTAAAGGGAAATAGTAATACTTTTCAATTCATCGAACAGGTGAACGGAGATTATCACAATTTTAACGACCAAGGCGGACCACAAAAATCGATCAGTTTTATTGTTGCCCACGATGGTTTTACCCTGATGGATTTGGTCAGTTATAACAATAAAAATAACCTCAATCCCTGGCCTTTTGGTCCTTCTGATGGCGGCAATAATAATAACGATTCTTGGGATTCTGGCGGTAATCAGGCCTTACGTCGCCAAAGATTACGCAACTTTTGGACGATGCAATTTTTATCTCGCGGTGTGCCGATGACTGTCTGGGGTGATGAATTTGGCCGCACTCAAAATGGTAATAATAATCCCTACAATATTGATAGTGTGGCCACTTGGAATAATTATGATATGATCGCCACCCGTTCACCCCATCTACTGCCCACGGGTTATCGGGAAGCTTATCATAATAATTTTGGCACGGGAACTAATCAAGAAGAACGCAATCCTTTATTTATTTTTGCCGCTTATATTGCTCACTTAAGAAACAATCATATAGCACTCAAACAGCACCGCTACGGCGATATGGTTCTCGATGCGGGCAATAGTGTCACCTATTTATTTAAAAAACCCGATGGGGTTAGCGATTTAACTGCCCATGATCGCTCTATTTGGTTTTTAATTGATGGTAGTGCCGTCGGTGATCACGATTTTTTGGTGTTAATTAATATGTATTATCTGCCGGTGGATTTTCGCGTTCCCTCACCACCCGATAATTATCGTTGGCTAAGAATTATTGACACGGCAGCTTGGGCAGAAACCGATTATAATTGTTGGTCTGTGGATCAAGGGACAGTAATTGCCGATCGCTATAAAGTCAATGGTTTTTCGATCGTGGTTTTGGAGGAGGTTAACTAAACTACCCACAGCGATATCGGGGGTAATTTGGGGACAGATCGGGCAGCCCACTAACATTGAGATCGAGATCGATTCTCAGCTGATTTCTGCTATATTTTTGGCAACAGAGAAATATCAACCCCAGCTGCATCTCAGTTTTGCCACCCGCACTTAGCCCAAAATTGCCGTTAAATGTCTAAAACTAAAAGTAGTGTCATTATCCTAACCATAATTTGTATTATCGCCACGGCGATCGGAGTTTATCTAATCGGTGGTATCGACTCCCAACAATTACAGATCTGGTTAAAACAAATGGGAATTATGGCCCCCATTTTGTATATTATTCTCTACACGATCGGGACAATTTTAATTCTGCCTTCTACCCCCTTAAACCTCAGTGGTGGGGCTATCTTTGGGGTAGTTATGGGAACAGTTTGGACAACGATCGCCGCTTTGGTGGCCGCTATAGTTGCCTTTGCTTTTACCCGTACTATTGGCCGGGAATATACCGCCAAAAAATTTCAGGGAAAATGGCAAGCGATCGATGCAGAAATGCAGCAAGGAGGACTATTTTATATGTTTGCTATCCGTCTATTACCGATTATTCCCTACGGTATCGTTAACTTTGTTGCCGGATTAACTTCTATCCGTTTTCGCGATTATTTCATCGGTACTTTATTAGGCACTGTCCCCGGAATTTTACCCTTTGTCATGATGGGTGCGGGTTTAAAATCTTTAGGAAAAGGCGATATATTGCCCCTGATGGTGGCTTTTACCCTCATTGCTCTGTTAGTAGGTGTGGGAACTTGGTATCGTCGTCGTCGACAATTTCCCTTTCAGTGATCAGTTATCAGTTATCAGTTATCAGATTGGAGTTTTAAGTAGATAGTGTTAAGTGAAAACTTTGGCACTTTATTTTCACTGATCACCGGTTACTGGTTACTGTTCACCGATCACTGATCACTGATTCAAGCCTGACAACGATAAAATTAAGTTAGATTAGGAATATCCCGACTGAATCCTCATTGCTAAGGAGATAGCGTATCGATGCCTGCCGCAGATTATAAAGATTATTATGCCGTTCTGGGAGTAGGTAAAACTGCCAGCGCTGAAGAAATTAAAAAAGCTTTTCGTAAATTAGCCGTCAAATATCATCCCGATCGCAATCCTAACGATAAAAGCGCCGAAGAACGTTTTAAAGAAATTAGTGAAGCTTACGAAGTCCTCTCCGATAGCGAAAAACGCCAAAAATACGATCAATTTGGACAATATTGGCAACAGGCCGGGCGATCGAATTGGCCCGGTGGTAATCCGGGGGGTGACTTTGGTTCGGATGGTTTTGACTTTAGCCAGTACAGCACCTTTGATGATTTTATCAATGAACTGCTCGGTCGCATGGGTCGCTCCGGCGGTACTCGCCCAGGTTCCCATTCCTACGGGACTCCGGGGGGAGGATTTGGCGATTTTAGCAATTTTAACGACTTTGCCGGCGCTCGTACTCCACCGCAATCTGTCACTTCTGGTATCTCCACCGCTAAACTGCGTCTGACTTTTGCGGAAGCTTTACGAGGAGTACAAAAACGGGTTAATTTAGCCGGAGAAATGATCGATATCAAAATCCCCCCAGGAACTAAAACCGGCAATCGTCTCCGGGTACGGGGTAAAGGACTAATCGATCCCTTAAGTAAACAACGGGGAGATCTATTTCTCGATGTGCAATTAGAACCCCATCCTTTCTTTACTTTTGAAGGCGATAATTTAACCTGTGAAGTCCCGATTACTCCCGATGAGGCGGTTTTAGGCACAGCGATCGAAGTTCCTACCCCCGATGGCATGGTGACGGTAAAAATTCCCGCCGGTATTCGTTCCGGTCAATCCCTGCGCTTACGCGGCAAAGGTTGGATCGATAATAAAGGACAACGCGGCGATCAATTAGTCAAAATTGTCATCGATACTCCCAAACAGTTAACGGCGATCGAACGGGAATTATACGAGAAAATTAAATCTCAGCGTACCACCGATCCCCGTCGTCATCTCAGACAGGTGCAAATTTAGTCCCTATATCTTAATAGTGAGGTACGAAGTCTTCGTTTTGGGGAGTCAGGAGACAGGCTCAGATTAGCCTATACTTCATCTTTATGAGAAACGCTATATGAGTTATCAGTGGTTAGTTAGGGTCTGCTGAAAAAGTTTTTCGGTGGGGGTTGGGGGTTGGGGGTTGGGGGGTTGGGGTGTGGGGTGTGGGGGTTGGGGTGTGGGGTTTTACCCATTTTCAGGTGGTCAATTACCTAATTTTCAGGGAAAAAGTCCCTGAATTTTCCCCCCAATCACTCCAAGGGTCGGCACTTTTTGAGGGAAAAAAAGTCTAAAAACCTTGTTGG
>NZ_JADBRW010000111.1:0-14381 GCF_020247025.1 Microcystis sp. M109S1 | reverse complement strand
GGCTTCTACGACTAGCATCTAACAATCCTCGACCCTTGGTTAAATTAATTATCGAAAAAATCGGGTCTAAAACCTCGCCTTTTAAGGTGAAAAGTTTTTGGAGCGGGGCATAAATCCCCGTTACAAAAACGGCCTCCTGCCCCCTGCCTCCTGCCCCCTGCCTCCGTTAAAACACAGTTTACCTACAAATGGTAGAATTAAAATCGTGCTTCGCAGTCAATATCCTGGTCGGATTTCATCCCCCGCAAAGGTTGATGTCTTGTCGAAAAATTTAGCGGGGGCATTCATCCGACATTTTAGGTAAGAAACTTTGAAAATATAGGATGCGTCATCAGACGCATCCAACCCTAAAAAGTGCTTTCAAAGTTAATCACAAGTTATAGAATCTTTCTGACGGGTAGAAACAAAAAGCAAAAAATCAGATAAAGAGATATAGCGTTTCTCATAAAGATGAAGTGTAACCTAATGTAGTCGTGCAAAATAAAATGAGATGACTATTGAGGAGAAGACAGGTCGCGGAAAATCTGGCTGGCAATGGCTGCACTCCGGCGAATTTGTTCAATTTCGGAAAGACTTTGCCAATTTTCGGTTTCTATATTGGTTTCGCTCTGGCCATTACGCATAGTATAGGCGTAGGGACGAGCAAAAACCTGTAAATCTTCTGGAGACCATTGGGGAAAGAGATCGCTAAGACAAACAACAAGGCGCTCAAAGTTATCTAATTGACTATCAACTAGATTTTCAGCACTTTCTACTAGACGATTTAAATGTTCGGCCGGCAATAAAGAGGCAAATTTATCCAAGATATTAGACCGGGGTGAAACGGAAACTGTCGGGAATTTTTGGTGTAAACTGTTAAAGAATCTATCAGCTTGTGCTTCGATCGCCGTCGCTTCCAGTCCTTCACACAGAGAAAAAGGCGTTTCTGTCACGTCTAAGGGATCATGACTCTCAACAGCGGTTACATCCCAGGGATAGGTGACTTCTTCTTCGATCAGGATTGCTAGAAGTTCCGCGGTAATCTGTTCGGATAGGGATAAATGGCTCATAAATAACACTCCATATTTTAGCCTTTGTGGTGTTCAATGAGTAACTACATCTCGGTTTTGACAATTTCCGAAGCTATCAACAGACTCCTGGTGCAAGTCAGGCAGGAGCCACTCTTGCCATAGTAGCAATAATTAACCCTTTAAACAGGATTTAGTATTATTAGTGCTTGGTTAGCCAGACAATTGATCTACAGCCAAGAATATGCAGTGCGCTACTATCATGATGGTAAAGGCCTAGTTTTTCCCAATTGCGATCGACCCAATTGGACGGAATTTCTCTATCAAGGTTTTTGTATGGCGGCTTGTTATCAAACCTCCGATACAAGTATTAATAGTAAGGCGATGCGGCGACTGGTAGCAACCCAAGGGATGCTTTCCTATTTTTTATCCGTCTCGATTATTGCTATTATTTTGGGAATGATTGGTAATTTACTCTAAGCAAAAAAGATATTTTATTAAGGAAGTTATGGTTCATCAGAAAATTAATCTCGATCGCCTTAGTCCGGAAGAGGCACTAATTACCCCCACCTATGCTTCCCGCGCCCTGACTTCCGCTGTACCTAAATACGAGATTCCCGAGGGAGAAATGCCGCCGGCGGTGGCCTACAATTTAATCCGCGATGAACTCGCCCTTGATGGTAATTCTCGCCTGAATCTGGCTACTTTTGTCACCACTTGGATGGAACCGGAAGCCAAACAATTAATGGCGGAAACCTTCGATAAAAACATGATCGACAAGGATGAATACCCACAAACTGCCGAAATTGAACTGCGTTGTGTGAATATGATCGCTAGACTCTGGAATGCTCCCGAAAGCGAAGCGGCAACTGGTTGTTCTACCATTGGTTCCAGTGAAGCGGCGATGTTGGGAGGCATGGCTTTAAAATGGCAATGGCGCAAACGCCGACAAAAAGAGGGTAAACCCACCGACAAACCTAATTTAGTCATGGGCATTAATGTGCAGGTTTGTTGGGAAAAATTCTGTCGTTATTGGGAGGTAGAACCGCGTTTTGTGCCGATGGAAGGGAATCGTTTTCATCTCAATGCGACCGAGGCAATTAAACTAATTGATGAGAATACGATCGGGGTAATTGCAATTATGGGTAGTACCTTTGATGGTAGTTACGAACCCGTCCAAGAAATTAATGATGCCCTGGAAAAATTGAACAGAGAAACCGGCTGGCAAGTTCCCCTGCACGTCGATGGTGCTAGTGGTGGTTTTATTGCCCCTTTTCTCGATCCCGATTTAGTCTGGGATTTTCGCCTCAAATGGGTTAAATCGATTAATGCTTCCGGGCATAAATACGGTTTAGTCTATCCCGGCGTCGGTTGGATTATCTGGCGAGATCGGCAAGAATTACCAGAAGAATTAATCTTTCATTGTAATTATTTAGGCGGTGATCTGCCTAATTTTGCTCTGAATTTTTCTCGCCCTGGCAATCAAGTAGTTGCTCAATATTATAATTTTTTACGCTTGGGTAAAGAGGGTTATCGACAAATTCATCAAGCCTGTCGAGATACGGCCCTGTATTTATCGGGGGAAATCGCTAAGATGGGACCGTTTGAATTGATTACCGATGGCAGCACTATTCCAGTTTTTGCTTGGAAATTAAAGGAGACAATTAGCGATCAATCTAATTATAGTTTATTCGATTTAGCTGATAAATTGCGCGAGCGGGGTTGGTTAGTTCCTGCCTATACAATGCCCAAAAATCGCCAAGATTTAACCGTGCAGCGCGTGGTGATCAAGGAGGGATTTAGTCGCGATATGGCGGCTCTGTTGTTGCGGGATATTCACTCAGCAATCGCCTTCTTTAAATCTCAGTCTAATTATCAGTCAAAATTATCTGGTTCCCATTTCCATCACTAACAGATGTTGAGGAAAAACTCGCTTAAATTCCCTAAATATTGGCAACCATTACAAAGTTCTGGTGTTGCCAATTTTTCCACTCCTGTCTCAACCTAGGCTCTCTGCACCTCATCGAGGACAGTAATGCCTGAAGCTTACCCGACTACACACAAAAAAATCTGACTTAATCCTATGCAATTTGTACCAGTTGTCGATATTAATCAAAGATATTTAATGCTAACTACACCATCTAAAGCTAGAGGATGGATGAAAAAAATTGGGCATACCTTGGTAATATTTTTTGTAGTTTTACTACTGACTCTAACCTCCCCTCTTTTGGGAATAGCTCAAAATCCGACACAACCGGAAAATAAAATTGACGGCTTTCCAGTTATGTTAGATGGAAAAACTCTCTTTTTTATCCGGCGGGGAGTTTCTTCATTTTCGGCGGAGGAGAGAGCTAACACTATTACCCGGAGAATTGAAAGAATTGCTCAAAATGATTCTATTCCTATTGAGAACCTGACAATTGAGCAGATTCCTGATGATAACTCACTTTATTTAAGTATAGATCAAGAAGTGATTCTAACGGTGACGGAGCGAGATGCAAAAGCCTATCGTTCAACGCCGGAGGTTTTAGCTCAACAAGCTTTACAAAAAATTCAGGTCGCTATCGCTCAATATCGCCAAGATCGAAAACCAGAACAACTATTTAAGAACATCATTTATACGGTTATAGCTACCTTTGCTTTCTTGATTATTAGCTTTGGAGTTATCAAAATTTCAGGGAAGCTATTTCCCTTCATTAGACGTTTGATTGAATCCTTGACACCAGGCATTCAAATCGGGAATATTGAGATTGTATCTTCCTCTAAAATTAGCTTCTTTTGGCTGCGAGTTCTTCGGATGATTCGCTTATTTATTCTGTTTTTATTAACATTCAATTATGCTACATTTGTACTTCGTTTATTTCCCTGGACAAGAGTTTTTGGCGAGAGTATTTTAGGTTATTTTTCTCGATCATTAGAACTGGTTTTATCCTCCATTGGCAAATATCTTCCCAATGCCTTTATTATTGCCATAATCATTTTTGTAACCTACTACTTAATCCGGCTAATCAAGCCCTTTTTTACGGCAATAGAAAGAGGAAATCTGGTTATTCCTGGTTTTTATACTGATTGGGCTAAACCTACTTACAATCTCCTATTAGTCATAATTATTGCCTTAGCAGCAATAGTTGCTTTTCCCTATTTGCCCGGTTTTGATTCCCCGGCTTTCCGCGGTGTTTCTGTTTTTCTTGGTCTTCTTTTATCCCTTGGTTCTACTTCGGCGATCGCCAATGTTATTGGGGGAATTATTCTTATCTATACCCGTGCCTTTCGCATCGGAGATCACATTCAAGTAGGAGATGTAATTGGCGATCTAATTGAAAAAAACTTCCTAGTCATTCGCATTTGCACTCCCACTAATAAAATCATTACTATTCCTAACTCATCTTTATTAAGTAGTAATGTGATTAACTTTAGTATTTCCTCGCGGGAATTAAACAGAAATCTAATTATTCAGACAACGATTACCCTAGGGTACGATCTGCCTTGGCGAAAAGCCCACAAAACCTTAATTGAAGCTGCTCTAGAAACTGACCATATTCTCAAAGAACCCGCACCTTTTGTCCTGCAAACTAGCCTAGATAATTTTTACATCAGTTATCAATTAAATGCTTACACTAACCAACCCAATTTGATGGTAATAATTTATTCAGAACTCCATCAAAATATTCAAGACAAGTGTAATGAAGCTGGGATTGAGATTCTCTCTCCCAGTTACACCTCCCTACGAGATGGAAATACAACAACCATTCCCGAAAATTATTTACCTTCTGATTATGCTGCGCCTCCCTTTCGCGTTCAATCTTCAGATAATCAGGAAAACAACACATTTTGACACCAAATCCGTTTTTAATCACTCACTGTTGGCGGATTATTAATATAATGTTAATTGAGCTTAGAAGGAGATAAATCGATGACGGCATCCTATGAGCAAGACTTTGGACTTTAGTCCGAACAAATGGCCGATTTATTAGCCTCCGGTCGGTTTTCCGAGTTAGATATTGAGAATTTGGTCGAAGAGGTACGGGATTTGTCGAAACGGGAGCGCGATCGCATAATCTCTTAGGGTGCGTGTTTACGGCGATAATCTCTGATAAAAAAACCAAATCAACAATCCGCACGCCACGCACTAACTTTATCATTAAATTGGTGCGCTATGATTATAATAAAATGCCTCTTAGCTTAACTACTATAAGAATTCATCTTTCTATCGTATTGAGGACGACAGGGACTGCCCCAAGCGACCTTTTGAGCGGGAATATCGGCAAATACGCTACTTCTTGCCCCAATAACAACATTAGAGCCAATTTTTACCCCCGGAGCCAGGAAACAATCGGCCGCGATCCATGTACCATTACCAATGAGGATGGGAGTGGTTTTTAAGCTGAAAGAGCGATCGCAGGGAGCGTGACTGCCAGTGCAAAGATAGCATTTTTGAGAAATCACACAATGACTGCCGATGGTAACGTTATCTAAACTATAAATCACCACATCATCGCCAATCCAAGTATAATCGCCGATCGCAACTTTCCAAGGATAAGTAACCCTTGCCGTCGGGCGAATTTTCACCCCAAGGCCGATTTTAGCCCCGAATAGTCGCAAAATAGCGCAGCGAAAGCTATCCATTTGGTGCAAACTGAGGGGAAAAAGAATTCCCTGTACTAACCACCAAAGTAGGATAATCGGATTAGAACGACCACGATCAAACCAAGATTGATCGTAGGTACGCAGATCTAGCCACGCTTCCTCATCGGTGCGGATTTCTGGGGACATAGGACTTATTTAATCATTTCTACCGGTTGAGGTTCCGAGGGTTTAACCGGGGGATTAGCATGGGCATTAACGTTTAATTTACCGCCAAATTGCCGTAATTCGTACAATTTAACCCCTATTTGGTATTCGTACTGACTCAAAAGACGACCGTAGATATAACCAGCTTTGCCATCCAAGAAACCGAGACGGATAAAATAAAAGAGAATAAAGCGCAGCAGCGGTTTAAAGGGCAATTTTACCCAAATTTTCTTTAAAAAACGTTTTCTCTGCACCGCATCACCGAACAGGTTCGCTCCGATCGTGCCGCTTTCGTCATTACCCGTGAGAATATTGTAATAAACTCGCGCCTCCCAGTTGGAATAACGATTATGTCTTTCTAACCAATGATAGATATCGCGGAAATCGATGTGCAGCATATCATTTTTCAGATATCCCACCTTGCCATCGAGGATAACGTGTTCGTGAACCTCGTTATCTCCCGTGTTGGGGATATCTTCCGTGTTTAAATTCTCGTATCTGCCCGACTTATGTTTAAATAAGCGCAGATTCCAGTCGGGATACTTGCCACCATAACGAATCCATTGTCCGAGGAAGAAGACGCGACGATTGAGATAATAACCGTTATAGTTGGGATCTTGGATCACGCTGGCGATTTCGTCCCATAGTTCGGGGGTGATTCTCTCATCACAATCGACGATTAATACCCATTCATTGCGAAAAGGCAGGTTATCGAGGGACCAGTTTTTCTTTTTCGGCCAACGACCATTAAAATAAAATTGGACGACATTAGCCCCATAGTTGGTAGATATTTCGATCGAGCGATCGCTACTTTGGGAATCGACGACAAACACTTCATCAGCCCTAGCAACACTCTCTAAACAGGCGGGAAGGTTAGATTCCTCGTTTTTGGCGGGAATCAACACCGAAACGGGAATTTTTTCTGATTGACTAAACATTGGTACACTGTGGCTAGGTAGAGTGTTCGCATCTTTCCTTAAAACCCTTAGTCACTCAGAAAGCGAGAACTAGGACCTAAGATTTTTCTTGATCTTACTATACCTTATTTGGTTTTTTACCTAAAAATGTCGGCTTGAACCCAAGAGAGAGACTCCTAGAGACTTGCATATTCTCCCAGAAAATAGTGAAAAATTTGATCGCTAATTTCTAACTGCGAAATAGACGACTATACTGGGTTTCGTGGTTCATACTGGCAAAACTTAGCCCCCAACTCCAACTGCTCAGGTTTTCATCGGCTAAACTGATAATATCTGCTGTTGCTGTTAATAAACTGGGCTGTAAACCGATCAGAAGGGATTGTCCTAGGGTTTGCCCAAGGGGAATTAAACGCAATCCCGCATTGATTAAATTACTTGCCCAACTGTGTAAATAGCCTAAAACCGCTAATTCTTCGCCAATTTGCCAATGACTTGCCCCGATCGCAAAAGCGGTGGCATAATTAGCCTGTTCTGGTAGATTATCTCTGGCCGGCGCTAACTCCCGCAATAAGTTTAACAGCGATCGCCCCATTTGCCAGCTTTGTTGTCTTAATTCGGCCGTCTCCCGCGTGGCCGATAACCAATTATCCCAATAATTAAGTTTTGTAAAATCTTCTTGACAAAAACAACGATATACCCTTACCAAAACAGCCGTTTCTAAGCGAATCGAGCCTTGACAAAGCGATCGCTCTAACCAATCATTCAAGCTGGCACTATTGGAGATAATCCCCTTTTCGACGAGGGTTTCTAGCCCTTCGGAATAACTATAGGCCCCGACGGGTAGAATGGGACTAGCCAATTGTAATAAACACAAAAGTTCTTTTTGATCGAGCATAGAAAACCGAGAAAATTGTCCTTAACACATTTAGGGAAATGCTTGGCACTTCGGTATGTAGATCGAGCCTGTAGAAAGCGGCACTCTGTGAATTATACCGTGGTTAATAGCCACAATTATAAACTACTATACTTATGTCCTCACGAGAACAGCATTTTCTGAAAATAAATCTTGTCGTTCTCCTCTTGATTTTAGCTTTGATTGCTGGGGTTGATCGGGAAAAATTACACTCTAGTCTTTTATTTTATCCTCCCGCTACTCCCCCAACTCCGCTCGCTGGTTTATTAACCCATTCTTTTCAATTGCTTTGTTGTCTGCCCCCGATTGTTTGCCTTTTTAGTTATACTTTGTTGTCCCGCAAGACAAGTTTCAATAATTCTGACAATTTTTTACTTTTTTCTGGTATAACAACGGGACTTTTTGCCATCAATGAAATCTTCAGAATTCATATCATTCTCCTCTATTTTAATATTCCCAAATTCTTGACTATCTCTGTTTATGCCCTCGCAATTCTGATTTATGGTTTAGCATTTTGGCGGCGAATAAGACAAACTTATTACCAAATTTTAATCATCGCTTTAGCACTTTTAACTTTTGCGATCGCTATCGATTTTCTCCAGATTAAAAATCAAGGTTTTGCTAGTCTAAGTGAAGGAATTCCTAAACTGTTAAGTGCTGTGAATCTAGCTGGCTATTTTTGGGATGTATGTTTTCAAGAAATTTCAGCCCAGATCAAATCCCAATAAATTATCCATTTATCTGTTTAACCAGATGTAAAATTTCAGGAAGAATCAGTTTTTCTAGGGCTAATTTAACGGCATTAGTGGAACCAGGGAGAGAAAAGACTAATAAGTTTTGATAAACCCCAGCTATTGCCCTTGATGCCATGGCACGGGAGCCAACTTCCTGATAGCTGAGATAACGAAATAATTCGCCAAAACCGGGCAAAGTAATCCTTAATAAAGGTACTAAAGCATCATAGGTATTGTCTCTGGGAGCAATACCCGTACCCCCATTGAGAATTAAGACTTTTATCTGATTTTGATTACTAATCTCTGGTAAGATTGCTTGAATTTGTAAGGGTTGATCGGGGATAATTAAGTATAGGCCGATATCATGACCAGATCGAGTTAGTAACTCTTGAATTATTTGGCCGCTACTATCCGTCTCTGGGGTACGAGTATCGCTCACCGTGACTACGGCACAGGTAAGGTTAAGGGGGGTGGTGTCGGGATGGGGAATAAAGGTCATAATTAGGGTCTGCTGAAAAAGTTTTTCGGTGGGGGTTGGGGGTTGGGGGTTGGGGGTTGGGGGTTGGGGTGTAGGGTTTTACCGATTTTCAGGTGGTCAATTACCTAATGTTCAGGGAAAAAGTAGCTTAATTTTCCCCCTGATCACTCCCAGTCCTGGCACTTTTGGATTTCAAAAAGGTCTAAAAGTCTTATCCAACAAGGTTTTTAGATTTATCTGGTCAGTGCAGTCACCCTATAATAAAAAACTTAAGTTTTGCAAGTATTGCCGATTTTTGCCAGTTTTTGGAACCTTTTCGCCGGTAATAATGACAAGGTGAAAGGAGCTTCTAGAGAACAGATTATCCCAAAATAACAAAATCGAGATTATCATCTAATTGGTATAGATTATGACTGGAATTATGAGTCAACTCAGTCCCCTACAAGCCGAACAAATCAAGGAAATCGGGACTTATTTACGTCAAAAACGAGAAGAAAGCGGCCTGAGCATAGACGATATCGCCGCCCTGACGATGATTAGAGTACCAATGCTAGAAGCGTTGGAAACGGGGAATTGGGAGAAATTACCAGAATTAATTTATGTCAAGGGATTTATCAAACGCTACGGTGATGCTCTAAAAATTGATGGTAAAGCTTTAGCCGATCGCTTGTCTCCTAGTGCGGAACAATTAGCTCAAGAGGTAACTATCCCGAAAACACTGCCCACAAAAGTTACCCCTCTCCCCAAGGCTGAACCCGCTGCCCCAAAAGTGGAACCGGTGAAACCAGAAAAACCAGCCCCGGAAACTGGCCCCCAACCGGCTAAATCAACCTTTTTCGGGATGTATCTCTGGCTAGGCTTGCTGGCGGGCATATTTTGTGGTATTGGCTATCTTTTCCTCCGTCCCCCTCTCTCTAACCCTCCTGCCGTTACTCCCTCTCCTTCCCCCGTGGTTTCCCCCGCGCCGGTAGTCCCTCCCGCACCGATAGCCTCTCCTTCCCCTTCTCCTCAGTCGAAAGTTCCCCTCTCAGCCGAAGTAACTATTGAACAGGCCGCTTGGGTAAGGGTAATTGCCGATGGCAAAAAAGTCCATGAAGGCAATCTCCAACCAGGTACTAAACAAACTTGGACAGCCCAAAAGAGTTTAAATATTCGATCGGGCAATGCTGGCGGTGTTAAAATCTCTCTTAACCAAAAACCGGCCCAATTAATGGGTAAAGCTGGCCAAATTGGCGAAATCACCCTAACTGCACCTCCTCTCAGTGATCAGTAAACAGTAATCAGTAATCAGTGAACTAAAAACTCGCATCTGAAAACTGATCACTGATCACTGATCACTGATTAGGCTGCATCATCCCAGATGGGGGTAAGGGTCTGATAATCGTAGCGGGAAGCATTGGGATGACAGGTGACACAGGTGGTATGACCGATAGGAGTGGGTAAATTGACCCTAGGGTGCAAAACTTTTAAATAGGTGGACTGTTCAATTAGGAGGGGAACAAAAGTAGTCTGGGTAAGAGGGCGGGAAGAATAACTGAGATAATCCCAGATAAAACGCTGAGTAATGCCAACAATTGGTTTTAAACGGATACCATAGTGAGAATCCGGATTTTCTAGGATTTTTTTCCAAGTTTGACTGGGTAGGATGCTCGGAGGAATGGCAATATGGCAAGTGGCACAATTTTCTAGATAGGTTTGCTGTCCAATTTGATAACGATTCAGCACTGTATCCGAGGAGGGAGATTGGGCGATCGCTGGTTGTTGAAGTAGCGAAGCCAGTAGAATACCCCCTAGAATACTGAGGAGAAAGAGGATAAGAAAAAAAATCGATTTCACTTGACCGCTGGAAGGCATGACTGGGATGACGAGTAATTGAACACAATTGTGACACTCTCGCCATCACAATGCAAAGCTGTGTGATGGGAGATTCTTGCTTCACAGAAACCTGCTTTTTGAGACGAATCCCAAGGAGTCTTACAGTCTCTCCACAAGTTTAAACTCCTGACTGCCCATCAGTATTTGGGTTCTTCTGGTTTATGTGTGGAAACGAGGTCTATACTGATATTTTCTAGTTTCTTCCGCCGCTCGACTGAGCATCGCCGAACGTCAAAATAGCCCTAAAAGTCTTGCTTGATAGGTATTTCATGGTTTCATAGACAAAAATTATAACACAAAGTCGAGAAGAGCCTCTTAACTTTTTTTGTATCAAAATTACTTGAACGGGAGCATTAAAAGGGGAGAATTAATCCCCCCATTAATTTAGACAAAGAAACTATTGACTGCAATAGTGCCGAGCGCCGGTAAAGTACCCGTTAACCCGGTGAGATTAATCACCAAATCATTAGCACTTTGGAAACCCGCCGTACCGTCGTTGATAATTAGGTAAGTAGAAGCAGTATTGTCCCGCACTAAAACAGCACTGTTAATTCCGAGAGCTTGATTTCCGGCTGTTGCCCCATTAGCATCGGTAAAGACGTTAGTAACAATGGTGTCAATATTGGTCGTGGTGCTATCTGCGGCCCGGGTAAAAGCGACAGGAGCATTAATTGCCGCACCAAATTGACAAGGCATTACCCGTGCCATTAAGATTACCAGTACCAGTGAGGACGAGATTTTCCACGTTGTCAGGAAGGGTATAGGAAATGGAAACTCGCAGTGAAACACCTCGTGAAACTTGGCTGAAACCGATTGTCGCTCTTCTGGGAGAAGGGGACTTCGGCGAGGCTTATGCTTTGGCTGCATACTTCCCTAACACTCGCAACAGACAACTCGTACAACTTGCTGCATTGCTGGGAGAAAATAAGGTGACAGAAGCCAGCGATCTTTTGGGGGGGTTATCTCGTTCATGGATTAGAATGATGATCAAGGAACCCCAAGAGATGTCCGAATCGGTTACTCAAATCCTTGTGGCTGAATTTGCAACTATTCTGAGCCAAGTCGATTTGAACCTTCTTGAAACAGCCTATAAAGCTATTGAGAATCGATATTTCCAGTTGGCTGATTTCTGTATTCAATTTCAACTGCTCACTCATCCAGAAACAAGCTTATCAGTAATCGGTGAGGGACTAAGAAAAACTGAATTTGTTCAAGACATAAACTTAGATGTAAAGGGGGAACCGACGATTAAGGTTCCCCCCGACAAAGTGGCAGGTGGAAAAGCGTATTCAAACAGAATTTACCCGATTAGGGGCGGGATTAACGAGCGTGGGGAGTTTAATCGGCTGACTAAACGCTTTCGGCCGATTAAACCCCGTCGGCCGCCTAATAGCCTAACAATTCAACGCCACACTCGAATCGAATTCCCATCAGAATGTGTTCTTGAGCAAAAAGCTGAGTTAAAGATTCAGCTAACTCAAGAGATTCCAGAATTTACTCGTGTTCTAGAAAAAATTTTGCTTACAGTAGGACTTAATACTAAGCAAGTTAAACTAAGTGTCAAGGTTACTGCTCCAGCATTTGCCATAAGACCTTATCAACGGCAGTTGACTGTTCCAGTGATGGGAGATTCCAATGAAGTAACTTTTACCCTTGTTCCTCTTGAAAGAGGTGAGCAAGTAATTGAGATTGAGTTTTTTAAAGGAGCAACACGAGTTGGATATGTCCTGCTTCCAGCTAATGTAGTTCCCTACTCGTATAATAAAATATCGCCAAAAGTTTTATCAATGGAAGACCCAATTGATGGTCTCAAAAACTTAGAAAGTATGACGGTTAATCCCGATAAACATACACTTAATGTTACTTGGATTGAGCGAGAAAGTAAATTACTCTATACTATCTTCCCAGCGAATCGATTAGGCGAGTGGGAGAAAACAATTCCCAACATTCAGGACAAAATTGAAGATGACTTGCGAAGTTTGAATGCTTTCTTAACAGAAGTAGTACAACAAGGAAACCCCTCTGATGAGCGTTGGGAGAGTATCTGTTTCAATCTTCAGAGTGTTGGATCTAACTTGTTCGAGATGTTAATTCCCTCTGAAGTGGCCAAACAAATGCGAACTTGGAAGATTGGTTCCCCTGTCATTATCTCCACTAATGAACAGTGGATTCCCTGGGAATTAATGTACGACGGCGAAGATTTTTGGGGAAAGAAGTTTATTATTGCACGCTCTCCTCGCCTCAGGGATAGTCAAGATTTACCAGACAAAAATAGACCTGAAAGTAAGGGAAAAAGACAAATCAAGCGGATTGTCAATATTGTCGGTGGAGATGTACCTTCCTCAGAAGCAGAGCGAGCTACCCATCTATTCTCTAATCTTCTCCCCCCGGAAGCGGTACAATTGTTAGCTAAACAGCCAATTTCGTCCCTTGTAAAAGCTATTCCTGGCACAGATGCCCTTCATTTTACCTGTCACGGACATTTAGAACCGCACCTACTCCAAATTGCTGGCGATAAAAACAAAACCCGAATTGAAAACTTGCTCCCTGAAACCATCCAAAGGCTACCGCTTGAGCCGGGTAGTCTTGTGTTTGCTAACGCTTGTGCTTCAACTGTTCCCGTGTTAACCTTTGGAAAATTTAGCAGTTTTGGCTGGAAATTTTATCAGCGTGGTGCAGATGCTTTCATTGGAACTTTGGGAGCCGTACCAGTGAAATATGCCGTCAACTTCGCCGAAATTGTTTACCGTGAATTATTCAACCCAGATGAGAAAATTACTATCGGACAGGCTGTAGCCAAAGCCAAAGAAGTTGCAGCGAATGAGAGAAACTTATTCTGGCTACTGTATTGTATTTATGGCGATCCAGACTTCTCGATTGTACAGCAAAAAAATTCCAAGGAGGAAGACCATGCCAATTAAAGTATATGCCACAGCCGTCGATCCAGCTTCAGTTAGTAGCTTACAAACTGAGGATGAGGAAATCCTGACTACTTTGGGACCACAAGAGGAAACCGTCGCAGTTCAGTTGCAAGAACTCTTTGAATCTGTGATGGAAGCTCTTTCAAGCAAGGTAGATGTAGAAAGTCAGTTGACTGTTGAAATTAATGGTTCAGTCAGTCTAAAGGCGAAGGGAGGACTCAAATATCTGTTTTTCAACATTGGAGCAGAAACAGCCAATACAAACACGATGAAAGTTACCCTATCTACAACTTTGCAGCCAAAAATACAGAAAACGACGTAGATGTCCACCATCAAAACAAAAAGCCAGAGGTCGGTATCCGGTCTCTCAAAGAAAACGGGTTTCTCAAAGAGTTTCTCAAAGAAACCCGTTTTCTAAATAGAAACCCGTTTTCTAAAGAAGTTCTAGGATTGGATTTTTGCCAAAGACTGCTTAAATTCTGCGAGAGAATTAGCGGTAGCTGCTAATTTAACAATCTCTTGTAATGTAGATAGTACCGAAACTTTATTCAGGTATTGTTCCACATCTAAAGGAACTTCACCTAAGCGAGCTTGCAAAACTGTTTTGACAAAATCACGAGCATTTTCTAACGCGCCAATTTCCTTACCAATTTCCTTGCCTATTTCTTTACCAATTTCCTTACCAATTTCCTTACCGCGTTCTATTCCTCGTAACTCCATATTACTTACTAAAGGCATGGTTCTT
>NZ_JADBRW010000110.1:0-5493 GCF_020247025.1 Microcystis sp. M109S1 | reverse complement strand
GTTATCGAAAATTTGGGTTAAAACCCCGTCCTTTTAGGACGGCTTTAAGCTACAATGGAAAAAGCGATAACCAAGCTAAAAACTGAACCTTGACAACAGATAGTAGGGGGTTTTGTTCAGAAAAGAATTCAAATTCGGCCTTGAACGAGTAAAACTTTCTAGGAAATAAGGGTGAACATTAGATTTTTTCGACTTGTTCAAAGTGGCCGGAGGGCATCCGGACACTCAAAACGGACGGGTCGAAAGAGTCAGACTTAAGCAATTAAGCGTTTTTCGGTGAAGCGTCAACCCCATTCAGCGACCACCCTAAAAAAGTGGCGTGGTGAGGAATTGCCGTCCGTTTTACGGCGGCGAGGATGTCAACTTCTAGATTAATCGATCGCAAAGTCCAATCTCGATCGACCCTAAAACCACCACCAGTGCCTTATCGCGGCCCGAATTAGTCCAAAATCAACTCACTCCGGGTTGATGGCATCGAAATTTTAGGCAAAAATAGGGCTTTTGCCGTCAAAAAAGCCTACATTTTGGCTATTTACCCCCCGGTTGACCCCTGATTTTTGCAGTCGGTTGACTGCCCTGGGGAACTGGTAACAGTTTCCTGATAGGATAAGGTGACTTGGGATTAACTTATGGTGTCGAAAATATGTCTCTAAAACCTTACATTTCTCGCTTATTAGCTTTGGTTCTCGTCCTGGTAATCGGATTGATGGGTTGTTCTGGTAGTTCGGGGTTAACGGGCAATTATGGACAGGATACCCTGACGGTGATTGAAACTTTAACCACAGCCCTTGATTTAGTCAAAGATGACCCGAATAAAGCGGCAGTTGAGTCGCAAGCAAAGGAACAAATCAACGATTACATCTCCCTCTACCGACGAGATAAAAAATCCGGGGGTTTGCGTTCTTTCACTACTATGCAAACAGCTTTAAACTCTGTAGCTGGTTATTATACCGCCTACGGTTCCCGTCCTATCCCCGACAAACTCAAACAACGTTTAAAACAAGAATTTAAACAGGTGCAATTCTCTCTCCAGAAAGGAATTTAGATACAGTTATCAGTTATCAGTTATCAGTTATCAGTTATCAGTAGAACTCGACCTAATATTATAAGCTGTACTGAATTTAAACTGCGTATTAAAAATTTTAGTACAAATGCTCGAACTTCCTCTCCCTGCTTCCAACTCCGGCACTCCAGTGCAGTCTTAACGAGTAATTTAGATAGTCAACAGATTGGTGGGATTGTTAAGTGACAGGTATTAGGTGCGAGTAACAGTGCTGTCTTTTCCCTGATTACTGATGACTGATTACTGTTGACTGAAATGACTCCTGTAAAAATCGGGCCAAATCCGGTTAGACTAGAAATACAAAGCGTATTATAAAAAACTACAAAATTGATTGAA
This sequence comes from Microcystis sp. M109S1, assembly GCF_020247025.1. Classification (NCBI taxonomy): domain Bacteria; kingdom Bacillati; phylum Cyanobacteriota; class Cyanophyceae; order Chroococcales; family Microcystaceae; genus Microcystis; species Microcystis sp. M109S1. Next base: position 4,094 of record NZ_JADBRW010000110.1, on the reverse strand, counting down.
GACGAAACCCTAGAATTATTGGAATGGCCGCGGCTATGTCAACACCTAGCTACTTTTGCAGCGACTAAACTCGGTGCGATCGCAATTCGTCAATTGCCGTTACCAGAAAGCAAAGAGGAAAGTTTAAACCTACTCTGCCAAACCAAAGAAGTTTATAGCTTAGAACAAAAATTAGATAGTCGTCTTTCCTTTGATGGGATTACCGACATCGGAGATGCCCTAGAAAGGGCGCATCTGGGGGGGTTATTATCGGGACAGGAACTTTTAAATATTGCCACGACTTTAGCGGGAGTGCGACGTTTACGGCGTTTAATTGACGAACAGGAAGATATACCAGTTTTAAAAGAGTTAGTAGCCGAAATTCGCACCTATCCAGAGATAGAACAGGAAATACACCGTTGTATCGATGAAGATGGCCGGATATCCGATCGCGCTAGTCCCCAATTACGGGAAATTCGGGGACAAATGAAGGTGATTAAAGAGCGAATTTACCGAAAATTACAGGATATCATCCAAAAACAGGGCGGTGCCATCCAAGAAGCAGTCATTACCCAAAGAAGCGACCGCTGGGTGATTCCCGTCAAAGCAGCGCAAAAAGAGCAAATACCCGGGATAATTCACGATACTTCCAGCACAGGGGCGACTTTTTACATTGAACCTCACTCTATCGTTGACCAAGGCAATCAACTGCGGCAATATCGTCGTCAGGAACAAATCGAAGAAGAAAAAATCCTCCGGCAGTTAAGTAATACGATCGCCGAAGCTTTTGAGGATTTAGAATATTTACTAGCGATCGCTACTAGGCTCGATCTGGCCACCGCTAAGGCCCGTTACAGTTTATGGTTAGAGGGTAATCCCCCCCGCTTTATCGATGGGTCGGAAACGATTACTTTGCGGAATTTGCGTCATCCCTTGCTCTGGTGGCAAAAACACCACGAACAGGGGGGGGATGTCGTACCAATAAATGTGCAGATTACCCCAGAAATTCGCGTTGTTGCCATCACCGGACCAAATACCGGCGGAAAAACCGTTACTTTAAAAACTCTCGGATTAGCGGCTTTAATGGCGAAAGCGGGCTTGTTTATTCCGGCCCGGGAACCGGTAGAGATACCCTGGTTTGATCGCGTTTTAGCCGATATCGGGGATGAACAGTCTTTGCAACAGAGTTTATCGACTTTTTCGGGTCACATTCGCCGGATTGTTCGCATTTTAGCGGCTTTAAATTCTCGTTCCTTGGTTTTACTCGATGAGGTGGGAGCAGGTACGGATCCGGCCGAAGGAAGTCCTTTAGCGATCGCTATTTTACAATACCTCGCCGATCATAGTTTACTAACGGTGGCTACCACTCACTACGGGGAATTAAAAGCGTTAAAGTATCGAGATTCTCGCTTTGAAAATGCCTCGGTAGAGTTTGATGATCGCACTCTTTCCCCCACTTATCGACTATTATGGGGCATTCCGGGGCGTTCTAATGCTTTAACTATTGCCCAGCGTTTGGGATTAAGTCCCGAAATTGTGGCCGAAGCGAGAAATCATCTGGGGGGGTTATCGGAGGAGATAAATCAAGTAATTGCGGGTTTGGAAGCGCAAAGACGGGAACAGGAGTCAAAAGCTAAAGAGGCAAGTCAATTGCTCCAACAAACGGAGAAATTTTATACAGAGGTGTCCACGCGGGCCAATTCTCTACAGGAGAGAGAGCGAGAATTAAAGCGTTATCAGGATCAGGAGCTACAAAAGGCTTTATTATCGGCAAAAGCAGAGATTAATGACGTTATTCGCCGATTGCAATCAGGAACAAAAACTGGTAAGGATGCCCAAAAAGCCACAGAGGAGTTAACTGCGATCGCAGAAAGGTTATTACCAAAAACGGAAAAAACTAAGGTTAATTATCGTCCGCAAGTGGGGGAAAGGGTGCGCTTGCCCAATTTGGGACAAACTGCCGAAGTTCTAGCAATTTCACCGGAATCAGAGGAGATTTCCCTGCGTTTCGGTATGATGAAGATGACCCTACCCTTAGATCAGATCGAGTCTTTGGATGGTCAAAAAGTGGAAACTGCGCCAAAACCTGTCAAAAATGTGCCACAAACTCCCACAAAACCCCAGGAGACTCCTTTAATTCGTACTGCTAATAATACCGTCGATATTCGCGGTTCAAGGGTGGCAGAGTCAGAAACGGATATCGAACAGGCGATCGTCCGTGCCACCCCCTCGGGTATATTATGGATTATTCACGGTAAAGGTACGGGGAAATTGCGTCAAGGTGTTCACGATTTTTTATCCCGTCATCCCCAGATAAAACGCTTTCAATTAGCACCCCAAAATGAGGGCGGTTCGGGGGTAACTATCGCTTATTTAACTTAGGGTCTGCTGAATAGGTTTTTTAGTGGGGACAGGGTACACCCCACACCCCACACCCCACACCCTACACCCTACTTCATGGGATATAAGCTAAACGGCGCTTAACCTGCATCATCCAATAGCTATAACCCTTTTGGAGTCTATATCGGTGCTCCGAAGTAAAAGCCGTTTAGCTTATCCGTAATTTAATCTTTTCTTAACTTCTTTTTACAAAAATATGATACTGTTTGCGTGTACCCTTGTGAGATTTTATGAACTTCAACAAAATTGGTCTCGTAACAGGTTTAGTGGTTAGTGGACTCTCCATTAGTAGTGTATTTAATCCAGCTAAGGCCGCACAATTTGCCTTGCAATGGTCTGGCGCTGCCTTTGGCAATAGTGCATCAGCAAATGGATTGATTGATTTCGATCCTTCCCTAATTAGTAATCCGGGTTTTACCGACCCTCTACCTGTTAACTCCTTTTCCATAACGATTACAGGAGCAAACAGCGGCAATGGAACTTTTTCATTAGCTGATTATAATAATTTTTTCTTAGATACCAGTGGTGGAACATTAGACTTTACCAAACAATTGGTAGGACAACCAACTAGCAATGGCCTTTGGGGAACCACTTCTTTTGGTAATGGCGGTGATTTTAATATTATTTCAAATTTTTCAAATCTTGATACACCTACTGGAGTCTCAGAGTTTCTAATCGCTACTTCTGGTGGTTCTGGAGATTCATTACAGCTAACAAGTTTTGCCCCCCTTGCCACTGTTCCTGAACCTTCTTCTTTATTAGGTCTCCTCGCCCTTGGCACACTCGGCACAGGTGCGACTTTGATGCGGAAATTAAAGACCTCTAAATTTACCGAGAAAGAGTGAGAAAATCTCTTAAACTTCTTACCATTAAATATATGTTTCAAGGGCTGTTTCCAATTCAGAGACAGCCTTTTGTTTTTGCTATTCGCAATAGACCTACTTGACGAAATCTGCCTTTCGTCAAATAACCTCTAAAACCTGTCCCCCCTAAAAGCCGCTATCATCAGAGAATAAGCTAAACGGCGCTTAACCTGCATGATCCAATAGCTATAACCCTTTTGGAGTCTATATCGGTGATCCGAAGTAAAAGCCGTTTAGCTTACCCTCTTTCATGATGATGATGGATGAAACAGAACGGGCATACCCCGCATTTCTCACAAAGAAAGAGAATGGAGTGTCTGAAAGCCCTACCCAGTATAGATTTGAACCCGATTTTAGCCCAGCTACCCCAACGACAGTGTGTTATGAGAATTTAACAAGACATCGTCATCAATTAGACTTGAGAAAAAAGGAATTAATTTGCGCAAAGTTTACGCAAATTAATTAAATAAACTGTACCTAGGTCACAAATTCCTCAAAACTTGGCTTTAAAATCAGTTATAATTGAGTTATGTTTGCGCTTTTAAAGGTTCGATTTTATGACACCTAGTTCAGACCAGTCTCTCCCCAATCAATTCAACTTTGGCCAGTTAAAAGGAAGAAACATAATCGCCAATTTTGAAGGAGGTAAAATCACCTCGGACGCGGGAATTGTCTTAATGGCAGAGTTAGACAAGAAGTTAAAAATCACCACTCAATTTGCTGAATGCTTTCGAGATTATCGTCATCGAAAATTTTGGGTCTGAAACCCCGTCGTTCTACGACGGCTTTACCGTTAAATACTAGCGCATTTACCAAATATATGCTAAAATGTGAGACATGGAAAAAGCCTAT
>NZ_JADBRW010000011.1:0-2677 GCF_020247025.1 Microcystis sp. M109S1 | reverse complement strand
GTCTGTAGAGCGACCATAAGACCAGAACAGAGTAAATCTGTTAAGGCAGGTGCGGAACCCCGCAAGGGAAAGAAGCAGAAACCTAAATCGTGAGGTTTGGGAATCACCGTCCGTTTTACGGCGGTGAGGATGTCAAGTTTGTTACCTAACTTTACAAAACCCTCTCGCCTAAGATTTTAGCCGATCTCTGGCCTAGAAAAACTTCGGTTAGCCGAAAAAATGTCAAGCCTTCGCTAAATTTCTTAACATTTCAGCTAGAGATTAGCGGAGAAATATAGAATAAAGTCAGGGGAGACTAGGGATCCCCACGGGGATTAGCCCCTAGGAGGGAGTTATGACTTATCTGCTCAAAGATCGGCGATCAGCAGGGAGACTATTAGCTAGTTACTTGACAGAATATACCAATAGTGCTGGGGTGCTAGTTTTGGCTTTGCCCCGGGGTGGGGTTCCGATCGCCTTTGAAATTGCCCAAAGGTTACATTTACCGCTAGATCTGTGTTTAGTGCGAAAATTAGGTGTACCGGAGCGCAAAGAGTTAGCTTTTGGGGCGATCGGTCAAAATGGTGTGCGGGTAATCAATGAAAGTATCGTTGACGACTTGCACCTATCGGAGGCGATGATGGAACGGGTAGCAAAGGAAGAAATGATCGAATTAGAGCGACGCGATCGCTTGTATCGAGGGGAGCGACCCTTTCCGGGCCTGACGGGAAAAACGATTATTCTAGTAGATGATGGTATCGCTACGGGAGCAACGATTAAAGCGGCGATTCTGACCCTTAAGGCTGGAAATCCCGCTGCTATTATTATTGCTGTTCCTATTGCCCCAGTGGAAGTCTGTGATCAATTAGAAAAATTAGTTGATCGAGTAATTTGCCTACATAAACCCTACGAATTGAGATCAATTTCTCTTTGGTACGAAGATTTTTCCCAAACCAGCGATGAGGAAGTGCAAACACTTTTAGCCACCGTCGATAGTTCTTTGATTCAAGTTTAGGGAATTAGGAAGTGGGGAATTAGGAAGTGGGGGAGTGGGGAAGTGGGGAAGTGGGGTAGTGGGGAAGTGGGTAAGTGGGTAAGTGGGTAAGTGGGTAAGTGGGGAGACCACTTCGTGCGCGTTGCGGGGGGAGAATAAATAACAGCAATCTCCTGAATTCAGAAGTCAGAATTGAGACTTACGAATTCTAACTTCTGACTTCTACGGCATCGGTATCAACGGTATTGGTTGGGGAAGAAACTTCGGTTTGATTCTTGACTCCTCCCGGACGGCGATTGCGATAATCAAGAACTAATCGCGATAATTCCGTGGTTAAAAGGGTGAGGACAATCCCATCATCGATCCAACCAATAATCGGGAAAACGTCAGGAGAAATATCGAGGGGGCTAAACAGATAAACCATAGTTCCCAGAATGATAATCCAACGATATTGGGGGTGAGTGATTTTGCTGCTGTACCAGTTGTAAAAAGATTCAACAATCGGTTTCATTAATTTGTCCTCGTTGACTGCGATAATTTAATTTTGTCAGGTTGTCCCTGGGGCTGATAGTGAGGTTTTACCCCCATTATCTAGGGTGATATCCGCTAATTAATCAAAAAAAAATGCCCAGAAGAAAATTCACCTTTAGGGATGAGCCTGAAGTATTATTACTGGATGCTTAAGAGGGGAGATAGTGGCATCTTTATCCCCTATAATAGGCGATAACAAACTAATCAATTATCTGCCAGTTTAAGGATGGAAACCCTCTTTCATCTAGTTACTTTTGCCTTTGTCTTCGCTTTTGGTGCCTCGGTGGGCAGTTTTTTAAACGTGGTCATCTATAGATTACCTCAGGGGATATCTCTAGTTTATCCCCCTTCCCACTGTCCGAAATGTCACCATAGGTTAGGTAAAAGCGAGAATATACCTGTTTTAGGCTGGTTATGGCTAGGGGGTCGCTGTCGCTGGTGTGGAACTGCGATTTCTGTCCGTTATCCAGCCGTCGAAACTTTTACCGGTTTGTTGTTTTGTCTGGTTTTAGGAGATTTTAGCTTTTCTTGGCAGACCCTCGGCTATTGGATTCTTGTAAGTTGGTTATTAGCTTTAGCTTTGATTGATTTTGACACGATGACGCTTCCTAACTCCCTCACCCAATCGGGATTAGTTTTAGGGATAGTTTTTCAAACTCTCCTGGGTTGGCAAAATAATCAAAGTGTTATCTATCTCTTTTCAGCGATCGCTAGTGCGGTTTTAGGAGTCTGGTTATTTGATCTGATCCGGTGGGGGGGGAGTTTTGCCCTCGGACAGCAGGCCATGGGGGGAGGAGATGCCAAATTAGCGGCCATGATCGGTGCTTGGTTAGGATGGCAAGCATTATTAGTCACCGGTTTTCTGGCCTGTGCTATCGGGGCGGCGATCGGTATAACGGGCATTTTTCTGGGTAAAATGGCAAAAAAACAAGCTATACCCTTCGGTCCATTTCTTGCCCTCGGCGCTCTGATGAGTGTCTTTTGGAGTGATAAGATCATCTCAGCCTATCAAGCCATTTTTTTCCCTTTGTTTTGACAATCCTGGGCCTAAAGGCGTGAGGATTCTCGAAGCTCATCACAGCCCTTTCTGGTTTCCCTTACTTAGGTCTTACACGATTAGGTCTGAACCGAACCTACTAGAATATCACTTGCTATCTAGTTATCCTTTTTCTG
>NZ_JADBRW010000109.1:0-5380 GCF_020247025.1 Microcystis sp. M109S1 | reverse complement strand
TGTTAGTGCAAGAAAATAGGATTGGGACTTTCAAAAACCTTGCATTATCCTTCTTATAGTACATCGCTTGGTACAAAAAACAAGGGCAACAAAGCCTGAAACTCCTGACTCCTGACTCCTGACTCCTGACTCCTACCCCCACCGAAAAACTTTTTCAGCAGACCCTACTTAAATCAACTTTTGAAAGACAAAAGCGGGCAAAAAATCAGATTCATATCGATAAAATAGCTATTTTTGACCCAAAAAGGTCATTTATTGGCTGTTACTGCCTTTTATCTCCTCACAGCCCGGTTTTAAACCCCATGAATCCCAACTGGGCGATCGAGATTAATTTTTTGGCCTGCTTATTCGATAAAATAGGAGATTGGGCTATCTAATCAAATCTGTATCCTTAAGGCTATGACAACTATTTCTCGATCGATCCCCCAATCACCCACTAAATCCTCGTCTATCGGCGGCTGGCGCGGTTTGATCGAAGAATATCGCCAATTTCTGCCCGTAAGCAGCAAAACCCCTGTAATTACCCTCCTAGAAGGCAATACACCCCTGATCCCCGCCCCCTATCTCTCAGCACAAATCGGGCGCGATGTCAAGGTTTTTGTCAAATATGATGGTTTAAATCCCACCGGCAGCTTTAAAGACCGGGGCATGACCATGGCCATCTCGAAAGCGAAGGAAGAAGGGGCAAAAGCGGTGATTTGTGCCAGTACCGGGAACACCTCGGCGGCGGCGGCAGCCTATGCAAGAAGAGCCGGGATGCGGGCCTTTGTGATTATCCCCGACGGTTATGTGGCCTTAGGAAAATTGGCCCAGGCTTTATTGTACGGGGCCGAAGTCATCGCTATTAATGGCAACTTTGATGATGCCCTCAAGATTGTCCGCCAACTATCAGAAAATTATCCCGTAACTTTAGTCAATTCCGTCAATCCCTACCGTTTAGAGGGTCAAAAAACCGCCGCTTTCGAGATTGTCGATGTCTTGGGTAATGCCCCCGACTGGTTATGTATTCCCGTGGGTAATGCGGGCAATATTAGCGCCTATTGGATGGGATTCTGTCAGTATCACCAGATAGGTAAATGTGAACGACTGCCGAAGATGATGGGTTTTCAGGCCGCCGGGGCCGCCCCTTTTATCTCCAAACAACCGGTTGACCATCCCGAAACCCTAGCCACGGCTATCCGTATCGGCAACCCAGCTAACTGGGAAAAAGCCTGGGCCGCTAGTCACGCTAGTCAAGGGCAATTTCATGCTGTCAGTGATGAGGAAATATTGGCAGCCTATCGGATTTTAGGGGGCCAAGAGGGGGTTTTCTGTGAACCGGCCAGCGCCGCTTCTGTGGCAGGATTATTAAAAGTGCATCAACAGGTTCCCGATGGGGCCACCGTAGTGTGTGTTTTAACGGGAAATGGACTGAAAGACCCAGATTCGGCGGTAAAACACAGCAATAATCAACTAAAATCTGGGATTGCACCCGAATTAACCCAAGTGGCTCAAATTATGGGCTTCTAAGCTAACGTTAATTCGGTTAAGCAGCGCTTCTATAAAACGCCCTTAGAACTAGGAATTATACCGGCGCGACGGGGATCGATCGCTATGGCCATACTCATCGCCCGGGCAAAAGCTTTAAAAGTAGCCTCAATAATATGATGGGAATTAATCCCGTCTAATTGGCGAATATGTAGGGTCATTTGACTGTGATTGACCAAAGCGACAAAAAATTCCCGCACTAGCTGAGTATCGTAGGTTCCCACTCTTTGGGTGGGAATTTCTAGACCATAACTGAGGTGGGGGCGACCGGAAAAATCGAGGGCAACTTGCACTAAAGCTTCATCGAGAGGGGCGACAAAATGCCCGAAACGGACGATCCCTTTTTTGTCTCCCAAAGCTTGCAGTAAAGCTTGTCCGAGGGTGATTCCCACGTCTTCATTGGTGTGATGGTCATCAATTTCTAGATCTCCGGTGGCGCGCACATCGAGATCGATCGCAGCGTGGGAGGCGATTTGCTGCAACATATGATCTAGAAAGGGAATTCCTGTCTGGGCGCGACAATTGCCGCTACCATCAAGATCGATCGTCACCTGTACATCGGTTTCTTTGGTAGTACGACTAACCGAGGCGCGACGGCAAGGTGAGACAAAAGAATCGGGTATCTGGGAAGTGGAAATCATTTAAGTAAAAATATGGACTAGGAAGATGAGAGTTTTTTTCAGTAATCAGTGAACTTAAAACTCATATCTGATTACCGATAACTGATCACTGATAACTGAAAAGAACGTAGGTTGGGTTGAAGCATGAAACCCAACGCCCGCTCATGTTACGCTACCGCTAACCCATCCTACAAATAATTGTGCCTCCCTACTTAGCTTAACAAATTAGGTTTTAGATTCGGCCCTTGTAAACAGTGAACTTAAAACTCACATCTGATAACTGATTACTGATTACTGATCACTGATCACTGATCACTGAAAAGGCTGATGGCCTAACTTTCTGGTTCAGTTTTAGCGGACGCCGGCGGACCAGGGGGCAAAACTTCCTCGCTGACGGGTTGAGGATTTTGGCTAGTGGGGGGACCGGCGGGGGAACCCTCCGGCTGATTGAGAGCGGGGGTTTGGGGAGGAGTTTCTGGGGCTTTTTCTTCGATTATCGCTTCTTTGGGCGGTTCTGGCTGGGTTGGGGCCGGATTTGTCCCTGTGGTTTCGGGTGGCTTGACGTTATCCGGTTGGGGGCTAACGGCGGGTTGCGGCGGTTGATTAGGACGAAGCGGGGTTTCAATTGCCGGCGTTACGGGGGGGGAGTTACGGGTATTGAGGTTGCTACCCTCTGGTTTTGGAGGATTAGCGATCGCACCTCGGCACACTTCCGGGTTAGGGGCAAAACTGACTCGCACATGATAGCTTCTCGACTCACCACTGGGATTATTAAAGCGAGTTAAGCTTACTTCCCTAGCTGCCTGTTGATTGAAAATCGGGAAGCCAGCACTTTTAATTAACTGGGGTTCACTGCTGAGGCGGCCTTGAGCATCCACCGTCACCCCATAAACCGCCGTCCCCGCCAATTGACGGGAACAAGCCGTGGCGGGATAATTACCAGTCAAATTGACGGTAGTTATGCCTCTGCTGCCCTGATTGGGCTGATTTAGTTCATTTAAGGCGTTAGGATTAGTTTTTTGGACTCTGGCCAGCCAAGCCAGATTATTTCTCATGGCATCGTCGTTACTGGTATTGCTTTTATCCGCCTCCAGGGATCGCAAACGTTCCCGCATTTCCGACATTAATTGTTGACGACGCTGTTCATCGAGGGGCGATTGACCATTCGGCTCCGGCGTGCGGGCTAAGGAATTGTTTAGTTGTTCCTGCGCCTGTTGCGATGCACTACGGGGCGAATTTCGCAATCTATCTAAAGTTAGATTATCTTGGTAGGGATCGAAGTAAGGCGGTATCCGGTTGTTATTAGTCTCCCTAGGCAGATTATTATTCTCTGACAGGGTGGGAACAGAAGGAGGACTAGGTAAACTGGGGGTAGAAGTGGGAAAATTGCGAGGAATCGGTAATCTACCCAGGGATGGGATAGATGCCACGGGAGGAGAATAGATATTGACGGAGGGTAAAGAGGAGAGGGGAGGTAAAGCAGGTAAGGAAGGTAAAGGGGGAAGGGAAGAAACCGAGGGTAAAGGAGGTAAGGTGCTGTTATGGATGCCATCCATGGGGGGGAGAGGAGGCAAAGAGGAAGAAGATGAATTGGGGTTAGGCAGTCCGGGTAAGCTGGATAGGGAGGAGTCGAGATTAGGAAGACGTGACTGCTCTAGAGGGTTCAATTCAATCAGATTGACGTTGCGTAAATCCTTTTTTGGCTCCTGCGCTGGATTATTGAGGAAATTAGGTAAGATAATCGCTAAAATTAGGGCATGAATACCAAGAGAAGCGGCGAACGAGAGATTATTAGAGTTAATTAGTTTATTTTCTTCGGTTTCTAGACCAAAATAGGAGGATGTCATAATTTAGTTAATTGAGCAGAGCCTGGAGGGGGAAAGTTAACTCTATTTTAATCGTCAGGGCGATTTTTTTTCTTGAGGGCGGGGAATTAATTGGTGTCAGTACCCCACCACCCCACCACCCCACACCCCACACCCTGCCACCACCGAAAAACTTTTTCAGCCAACCCTACTTATGCTGTGAGCGGGCCACAGCTTTTAATTTGGGATACAATTCCGAAGGGTCTAACAAAGGGATAAACTCATCGATTGCCGGTTTAAAATTAGCCGGAAAATTCTCCCTAGTTCCAGGACTGTTAGGCGATTTAGGCACTGATTCTAATTCAGGGAATTTGGGCGTTTCCGGGGTTAACTGCGAGAATAATTCCTCCACATTACTCATACCTTTGCGAGGATCATTAAAAAGAGAAGTTTCTAAGTTGAGTAAAGAATCTTTACTCGTGGCTAATGTGCCATTATTATCGGTTTTTCCCGCTTCTGGCTCTGGACAGGGCTGCTCAAGGGTGGGAGAAGGTATATTGATCTGTTCCCGTTTAGGGATAACTGCTGGTTTTTTGCCATTTAACTGGCAATCTAGCAAGTTTTTACAAACCAAGCGCTCGAATTCCCCCGTAAAATGAAAGGTAGGATGGCCGCGACGGTGCCAAATTTTGAGAATTTCCTCCACCGAAATGACTTTGTAACGTCCCTGATAGAGTGCCTCTAAAATCGCCATGCGAATCCAATTTAGCGAATAGATGGGCAACCAGCGCTCGATTAATTCTTGCGCTTTATATCCTCTCATTTCAAATCGATATTGGTTGAGTATAGTCGCTATCTGCATGAGGTTGATCTCTGGGTTAATCTCTGTCATAGAATTTACAAAGATAGTGAGCGCAATCGTTATGGCTACTAGGCACTCTGTATATTAAGATTTTATTCGGGTTTTTCCTAGTGGTTTTTCCCTATTCTCCCCACAGTTACCCTTTCGGCGCATCTTCACTCAAGGTCAGTTGACCGAAAATTTGGGTACAAGCCCCGCCCTGGGAGCATCTCATTTATGCAAGTGAGTAATTATGCTTGTCGCTAAAACTGACTTTTGGCAAGGCTTTCAAAATAGCTTGACATAAAACTTAATTTAGGAGTTACAAAGGTGAGATGCTCCCCCCGCCCTTTAGTGTAGGGTCGGGCGGCTTTAAATAAATATGTATTGTCAACTTAAAGAATTTTGTGCTAAAATATTGATACTCAGTCAAGCAGTGTCAAAATGTTTGTACTAGAATACAAAGTTAAGCCAAAACCTAATCAGATAGAAGCCATTAATGAAGCAATACGGACAACCCAATTTGTTCGGAATAAAGTTCTGCGTTATTGGATGGATAATCAGGGTGTTGGCAAAACAGAGTTATT
>NZ_JADBRW010000108.1:0-2592 GCF_020247025.1 Microcystis sp. M109S1 | reverse complement strand
TGCGAAAAGCATTCCCAAATGCGTTTAACCGCTATGGGATAGAGAGGTGCGTAGTTCACCCAAGGAGAATCAATCTCTCGAAGTAAAAGTGAAGGGAATTTCTGAAATGGAATTCAGTCTGTCTATATTTGACTATACTTTGACTAACTATAAACACTTTCTTAAGAATTAACCTATGTCACAATAGATGAAGATAAACCAAATAGTGTGAAATTGTAAACTAGGTATTACTGAATGGAACCGCTTTATCAGTACGCGTGGCTAGTTCCCGTCCTGCCTTTGGTAGGCGCTACCCTAGTCGGCGCGGGCTTAATTTCCTTTAATGAAGCCACCAATCGTCTGCGACAGGTAAATGCTGTATTGATCATTTCTACCCTCGGCGCGTCGATGGTGCTGTCCTTTGCGCTGTTGTGGAGTCAAATCAATGGACACGCTCCCTACAACCAAATGATCGATTGGGCATCGGCGGGTAACTTTCACCTGAAAATGGGTTATACGATCGATCACCTCAGTGCTTTAATGTCGGTTATCGTCACCACCGTAGCCTTTTTGGTGATGATTTATACCGATGGTTACATGGCCCACGACCCCAGTTATGTGCGTTTTTACGCCTATCTGAGCATTTTTAGCAGTTCTATGCTCGGTTTGGTCATCAGTCCCAATCTCGTCCAGATCTACGTTTTCTGGGAATTGGTGGGGATGTGTTCCTATCTGCTAGTAGGTTTCTGGTTCACTCGTCCGGCGGCCGCCGATGCCTGTCAAAAAGCCTTTGTTACCAACCGCGTCGGCGATTTTGGCTTATTACTGGGAATGCTGGGTCTTTTCTGGGCCACCGGCAGCTTCGAGTTTGATATCATGGGTGAACGTCTAGAGGAATTAGTCTCTTCTGGAGCCATTGCCGGCAGTTTAGCGGCATTATTCGCCGTTTTAGTCTTCCTTGGACCCGTGGCCAAATCAGCCCAGTTTCCCCTTCATGTCTGGCTACCGGATGCCATGGAAGGTCCGACCCCGATTTCGGCCCTGATTCACGCCGCCACCATGGTAGCCGCCGGAGTTTTCCTGATTGCCCGGATGTATCCCGTTTTTGAGCCAATTCCCACGGCGATGACGGTAATTGCTTGGACGGGGGCCTTTACTGCTTTTCTAGGGGCAAGTATCGCCCTCACCCAGAATGATATCAAAAAGGGTTTAGCCTATTCCACCATCTCCCAATTGGGTTACATGGTTATGGCTATGGGCATCGGCGCTTATAGTGCGGGGTTATTCCACCTGATGACCCACGCTTATTTTAAAGCGATGTTGTTCCTCGGTTCCGGTTCCGTCATCCACGGTATGGAGGATGTGGTCGGTCATGAGCCGGTTTTAGCGCAAGATATGCGGATGATGGGCGGTTTACGCAAGTATATGCCCATTACTGCCCTAACTTTCCTGGTGGGAACTCTAGCCATCTGCGGGATTCCTCCTTTCGCCGGTTTCTGGTCGAAGGATGAAATTCTCGGTTTAGCTTTTGAGGCGAACCCAGCTTTATGGTTAATCGGTTGGGGTACTGCGGGTTTAACGGCTTTTTATATGTTCCGGATGTACTTTAACACCTTTGAAGGGGAGTTTAGAGGTACTAATAAGGAGATTAAACGCCGACTGTTAGCCAATGCGGGTGCGATTCCGGCTTTTGGACCGGGGGCAATGAATGTTAAGCAATTAGACTCGGAAGCGCAGGAAGAAGACAACCACGGCCATCATGCCCGGGAACCCCACGAATCGCCAATTACTATGACTTTACCTCTAATGATTTTAGCGGTTCCCTCTTTGTTAATCGGTTTGGTGGGTAAACCTTGGCAGAATTTCTTCGAGGGTTTTATTCATGTTCCTAACGAAGTGGTGGAAGAAGTTCATGCTTTTGATTGGACAGAGTTTTTAATCATGGCGGGTAATTCGGTAGGGATTGCTTTAATCGGGATTACTGTCGCTTCTTTGATGTATCTCCAGAAGAAAATTGACCCCGCAACTATTGCCGAAAAATTCCCCGCTTTGTATCGTTTTTCCCTGAACAAATGGTACATTGACAATCTGTATGATCGAGTTTTCGTCCAGGGTTGTCGTCGTCTCGCGCGGCAAATTATGGAAGTGGATTATCGCGTTATTGATGGGGCAGTGAATTTAACCGGTTTAGCTACTCTTGTCAGTGGTGAAGGTCTCAAATACCTCGAAAATGGTCGCGCCCAATTCTATGCTTTAATTGTCTTTGCCGCAGTTTTGGGTTTAGTAATTGTCTATAGTCTGGTGTAAATTTTTAATCCCTTGACTAAAGATTTTTAGGGGCGCAAAGCCCCTTTTTTCAGCAGTTTTTTTGGTTTATAGCAGGCAGTAATACTAAATTATTAATAGATCGGTTCTGGGAGAGGGGTTGGGGGTGAGGGCAATTAACCATCTCTGCCATTACTTTAGAAAAATGGTATTGTAAAGTTTCAATACAAATATAGTCAGATATAGCCAGCCATGGTAATATGTGAACACGAAACTATCAGACTAGGCAAAAAAAACAGGAATAAGTTATCGAACGGCTTGGAGGTGGTGGAAACAAGGGAATTTAAC
>NZ_JADBRW010000107.1:0-4812 GCF_020247025.1 Microcystis sp. M109S1 | reverse complement strand
AGGCCGAATTTGAAGTCTTTTCTGAACGAAACCCCTTACTATCTGTTGTCAAGGTTCAGTTTTTAGCTTGGTTATCGCTTTTTCCATTGTAGCTTAAAGCCGTCCTAAAAGGACGGGGTTTTAACCCAAATTTTCGATAATCGTGGGACTGCCAAAAATATGAGTGCGGAAAAGTTGACCATATTTATTATGACGTTTACTGGCAAAATCTCGATCGGTCAAAAAAGCGATTGTTTCTCCTAATAGGGGTAATCCAAAACTGCCGGGGGGTAAGGGTAAATCGTTGCTTATAGTCATCGCTGCCTCTAGGGTAAAACTAATCAGTTGCCGTCGATTAACCCTGTTTATTCTAACCTAAAGCGCCAGAGAATTCATCCCCTAATCTAGACTGGCAATGATCACACTTGACAACGGTAAGTGCCTAAGCAAAGTTAATTACACATTTCACCAGTCATTCAACAGTGAGAATTGCCGCCAATTGACATTTTTTAAGATCACCGCCATAATTACCCATTGCTAATAGTAATTCGCGGCAAACGATGCTTAAAACCGCAGAGAATTTCCCAGGATATCGTACCTAAATCCCGCGCCCAATCGTCGGCGGTGATGCACTGTGGGCCGTCTTTACCGATAAGTGTGACGATTTCCCCTGTTTTTACGTCCGGAATCTCGCTCACGTCAATCATTAACTGATCCATGGTTATCGCGCCGATTTGGGGTACTAAACGTCCTCTCAGGGATACTTTTAAACGATTGGAGAGATTGCGGGGAATTCCATCCGCGTAACCGATACCGACCACAGCAATACGAGTGTCTTTTGCCGCTATGTACTGATGACCATAGCTCACTCCCGAACCGGCGGCAATAGTTTTGACTTGGGCAATGCGCGCTTTTACTTGCAGGACGGGTTGCAAAGGGACTTTATCGGTGAGATGATTGGCAGGATAAAGACCGTAGAGAGCTAATCCGACTCTAACTCGATCGTAGTGCAGAGATCGATCGCTTAGAGTAGCGGCAGAGTTAGCTAAATGCAGACAGGGGGGATGATAACCTTTTGATCTTAGCTCGGCGATCGCTTGTTGGAATCTTTGCCGTTGTAACTGCATGATTTCGGGATTGGGATCGTCAGCCGTGGCAAAATGGGAGTATATACTGGCAATTTTCAGGTTAGAAGCCTCTAAAACCTGTTCGACGAATTTTGTACCGTTTTGCCATGGTGTACCTAAGCGAGACATCCCCGTATCTAGTTTGATATGAACCGGCAGCCGCTGCTCTAAGCGTCTCATAACGGTGGCAAAAATTTGCACCTGTTCGATTTGTACCAGGGTGGGCTGCAATTGCCAATGGGCTAAGGCTGCCACTTCTTCCGGGGTATTCACTGCCCCTAAAATCATAATTGGGGCAACGATTCCCGCTTCCCGTAGTTCGATACCTTCCCCAATAGTCGCGATGGCTAAAGATTGCGCTCCGGCTTCTAAAACGCTGTTAGCCACCTTAACTGCCCCGTGTCCGTAAGCATCAGCTTTAATTACCGCCATTAATTCCGTTTTTGGGGCTAATAAGGCCTTGACTTTTCGCACGTTTTGTTGTAATGCCGAGCGATCGATCTCTACCCAAGCACGATAGCGAATTACTTCCGACAATTGATAATCATGACGGTTTTTGGGCGGATTGATAATTTTTGGTTCTATGCTAAACGTCACTCGCTCACTCCTTTGCACACATTACCCAATTTATCACAGATGTCGGGGTGAAGATCCTCGTACTGAAGGGATGAAACCCCGACCAGAATAGAACCGCAAAGCACGATTAAATCCTTGACAGTTTAGCCTAGCATAGTTTACCCTAGCAGATATAGTTTGATAAGTAAGATGTTAAAAGCGTTTAAGTACAGAATCTATCCGACCAGTGAGCAATCAGTTTTGCTTGCCAAGTCGTTTGGCTGTGCTAGATGGTTTTACAATTACTCTCTAAACTTGACATCTGAAACTTACAAGCAAACTGGAAAAGGATTAAGCAGAGACGAAATAATTAAGCTGCTGCCTTCCCTAAAAAAAGAGTATGAGTGGTTAAGCGAAGTACCATCGCAGGTATTACAACAAGCAGCTTTAAATCTTTCTAGTGCTTTCCTTAACTTTTTTGAAGGTAGAGCTAAATATCCTAACTTCAAGAAAAAGCAAAATAGGCAGTCGATTAGATTTCCTCAACACTGTAAGTTAAAAAATGATGTTTTGGTATTGCCTAAAATTGGTGAAGTCCATTGCAAAGTTTCACGGCAACCAGAGGGAAACTTAAAGTCTGTTACGGTTTCAGTTAATCCATCAGGAGAATATTTCGCATCTTGTCTCTATGATGATGGTCAGGATTTACCCCAAAAATCATCAGAAGGAAAAGCTGTCGGGATAGACGTTGGACTAACCCATTTTGCTATTACATCAGATGGGACTAAACACGGGAATCCTCAATACTATCGTAAGTACGAACAGAGATTAGCGAGGAGACAAAAGAAACTTAGTCGCCAGCAAAAAGGGTCTAACAACCGAAATAAAGCTAGAGTTAAAGTGGCTAAAGTTCACTCTAAAATCGTTCGTTGTCGTGAAGATTTTCTGCACAAACTAAGTCGTAAATTAGTTGACGAAAACCAAGTCATAGTGGTAGAAAATCTGGCAGTCAGAAACATGGTCAAAAACCAGAAACTAGCCAAATCAATTAGTGATGCTGGTTGGGGTCAATTCTGTACCATGTTAAAACCCACATTCCGCACTTCAAACACACTTCAAAATGTAGTATGAGCAAAATATGATGGAAGTCACACCCAAAAATGAAACCAAACCGAAATTTAAGCAAGCCTCAAGAATTTACTGAAAGTGAAACTTGTTAAAAACTTAAATTTAAACAGGATAAAACTCAAGTGATATTATCATGACTCATAACACTTTGTTTTTGATTAATCTTGATTTTCTGGAAATTTAGCAACTAGATTGGCTTAGTTGATGAGATAATATTTTTGACAATTAATCGAAAAATATTGAAGAATATTAAGAATTTTATCAGTTAAATTGCTAACCATCTTTTCCCCATTAATTACCACCACATGGATTCCTTGTAATTCTTGAAATATCCATCTCATTGTCGGTCTATTTATCAGTTTTCCTAATTGATTTTTAATCATTTCTCCGCGACTCTGTAGTTCGTTCCTGAGCTTTCTTTGCCCAATGCTATAAACTAACAAACATAATCCCATTAACATTCCCATTGTTTCAATTCTTTGAGGGGTTTTCAAAAATACACTATCGGCTAAAAATAAGGGGTCTTTGAGAAACCGAAAACCCCGTTCACAAGATTGTTGCGCTTTGTATTCCCTGAGCATTTCTTCTGATGATAATTCTTCCGTATTTAGCACATTGGTAGCTATAATAAACTTGCCTGCTTTAGCGATTTCTTGGGCGATTACTGCCGAGTTTTCTTGGATAATTCCTGGGCAATTACTGACTTCTTTTTTTTGCTTATTTAACTTTTGCTTATATTCTATCCCAGCAATGTAATGATATTTTAGTTGCTTCGTAAATTGTTTGACTTCAGCTTTAAGTTCAGCCAGAGTAACTGCTTCCCTGCCATTTGCTCAACTGTTTCTCTATTTGTTCCCTTTCTTTTTTCACTTTTTTCTCTATTTTTTCTTCCTCGGCTTTTTGTCTCATTTCACTTAATACTATTAGCCATCTTTGCTTAACCCCGTGATAATTAACTTCTTGCTCCTTATACTTATATCGACTATCTTCGCTCATTCTTAACTCGTATTCTGGAACATTTGTAATAATTTCTTGGGCTTTTTTGCTTGTTACTGGAACCCGCGTTAGCCATTTAGTCTTTCCTAATCTATGTAAGTTCTTGGCTGTATATAAAGCACTATCTGCTACATAGATTGTTGACCAATTCAGATTACTTTGACACTTCTCAATTAGTTCACCAAAGATAGTTTTATCTGATTCATTTCCCGACCCGATTCTCATTAATAGTGGAACATCCCCATCACTACTTACCATCAAATCAATCATAAATTGCTTCAAATCTGGACGACGCTCTCTTGAATATCCGTGAGTTATTTCGATACTTCCCTTTCCTCCTTCTTCTAATTTATATTCTCCCTCAACCGATATTGAACTCGCATCTAAATGACTATATTTTGTGTTAATTTGATATTTTTCAACTACTTTCAGAGATATATTTATCCATAATTTCTCTAGAGAATATCTCCAGATTTCATCCATTACTCTCCCAATTTTATACTCATTTATTTCCTCGGCTTTGATTCCTTCTCCCAGTAGCTCTTCTCCGGGTTTATTAGCAAAAAATTGAGGAAATAAATCCAAGGGTTTCGAGATAAAATCTAATCCATTGATAATTATTCCTTTGACTATTTGACCCGCCGTTACTTTTTCGAACCTATCTATTCCTACAGCCTCATTCACAATACTTTCTATTTCTAATTCATCAATCAGACCTGCCACTAATCCCAAATGGTCTAAGTTTTTGATTTCTATTTCTGCTCTCATTTTAGTCAACGATGTTTCCTTTCTTTTCCCTTTATTATCTCATTATTCTCTCTTTGAAGTAGTCCCACAG
Source organism: Microcystis sp. M109S1 (assembly GCF_020247025.1). NCBI lineage: Bacteria > Bacillati > Cyanobacteriota > Cyanophyceae > Chroococcales > Microcystaceae > Microcystis > Microcystis sp. M109S1. Next base: position 189 of record NZ_JADBRW010000107.1, on the reverse strand, counting down.
GAACGATACTTTGTTAACTTTTGTGTCTTTTTTGTAGCAATTATGTTCGGCTCTTCGGTAATTGTTATGCAAATAATTAACTTAAAATAAAATTCGATGAGAGTGCCTACGCCTAAAAGTAGCTGAAATCTATACAGGGAGACACTTAAGGCACAAATAGGTTAATACCAAAAGATAGACAATTGAGTT
>NZ_JADBRW010000106.1:0-8536 GCF_020247025.1 Microcystis sp. M109S1 | reverse complement strand
TCTTTCCGAAAGTCCTTGACTTGTTTCAGTTTTTCTATTAAGCTCAACATATATTTTAAAGGTTGGCGGTCACTTCTCATTTTACCTGACGGTGATCGCTTTTACTTTTGATATTCTGATGGGAGAATGAAACAGCCCTACGACGTCGGGGGGGGGTTGGGGTATGGTTGCCTCTTGCCTTCAGAAGCTGATAACTGATTCAAGGCTGACGACCGAGGACTGACACCTAACCCCCAACAGCTAACGGCTAAAAATAATCTTCTCGATGGCATCTAGGGCGGTTTCTAGGTCATCGTTGACGATTTGATAGGGGAATTCCTCGCTGGCGGCTAATTCTTCTTGGGCGCGCTCTAGACGGCGGGCGATCGCTGTTTCGGCATCTTTGCCCCGGCCGCGCAAACGACGTTCTAATTCCTCGAAACTGGGGGGTAGGATAAAGATTCTCCTCGCTTCGGGGAAGCTTTGACAGACCTGTCTGGCTCCCTCTAATTCGATTTCTAGAATTACGGTCTGGCCTGTTGCTAATTGAGCGGCGATCGCTGATTGGGGTGTCCCATAGTAGTTGCCCGCGTATTCGGCCGATTCCAGAAATTGTCCAGCTGCCATTTTCTCCTCGAAACTGGGACGGTCGATAAAGTAGTAATCTTCCCCCTCAATTTCACCCGGTCGAGGTGGGCGCGTAGTGGCGGATACGGACAGGTAGAGGTTAGGGAAACGAGTTAGTAAATGCCGGACTAGCGTACCCTTGCCCACGCCGCTAGGGCCAGTAATGACAATTAATTGACCGGGTTGCATGGGGTTAATAACTTAGTTGCTACTATTAACAGGCGCTTCCTTGTTGACCACGAAACGGTGAGCCACGGTTTCTGGTTGAATGGCCGACAGCACTACATGACTAGAATCGGTGATGATCACCGCACGAGTCCGTCTTCCATAGGTAGCATCGATTAAACAGCCTTTATCCCGAGCATCACTGATGATGCGTTTGATAGGAGCAGATTCCGGGCTAACGATGGCGATAACCCGATTAGCGGAAACAATATTACCGAAGCCGATGTTGATCAGTTGTATATCCATAAGTTAACAAAGGTGCAGTCCTTTGTACAAAAGAGTGTGGAGGTATGATTACAATGTTATCGAGAAAGATTTAGCCTTACAACGCTAAAAATAACATTCTTAATCACATTTTAGTATTTTTTCAGGTTTTTTGCGATTTTAATTAAATTTGTTTACACGAGTCTCTATCTTAGGGAACAAAAAGGCAAAAGTCGGGAAAATTAGGGAATTTTGAGGGTCTGGGGTGATGGGGTGTGGGGTGCGGGGAGCTTTTTTTCAGTGATCAGTAAACAGTAAACAGTAATCAGTGAACTGAAAACTCACATCTGATAACTGACGACCGATCACTGATCACTGTGAAGAATGTCCCCAGCAATGGCATGATAATTATGGTAACTAATAAGTATTCTCTATCCTTGGTGGGTGCGTTAGACTATGGGTTTTGCTGATCTATCGATCGCTGATATTGCGGCAGAGTACGATCTGGCCGATGAATCTGTGTTGTCACTTTGCGACCAATTAGGCATCTCCTATAAAGATCGGCAGACTAATCTCGCCCTAGAAGATGCTAAAGCAATTATCTCACTGATTTTATCCCAACGCTCAGGAGTAACCGCCTCGAAAACGGAAACGTCCCCTTGACTTTATTCCCAACTGCGATCTTCTCGGTGTCCGTGATCACTTAGAATCGATCGACACCCTCCCAGAGGAGAAAATTTTTTAGTCACCTTAAAATCCCCTTTCTTGGAACAATTGCGAGTAGGAGAACAATGATCAAACGTTTGATTGTGGCAGCGATCGCTGTAGTCTTTTTTGTATTACAATTCAATCTTAACGGCGCTAGTGCCTTAGAACTCGATGAAAAAACCCTCACCATCACCCTCAATGATGCGGGGGGAGCGGTGACTTTGACTTCCGAGCAAGCGACGGAAGGACAGAAACTTTTTGTCGCCAATTGTACTAAGTGCCACCTGCAAGGTAAAACCAAAACTAATAATAATGTCAGTTTGGGTCTGGCCGATCTGGCAAAAGCGGAACCCCCCAGAGATAATCTGTTAGCATTGATTGATTATCTAGAACATCCCACCAGTTACGATGGTGAAGATGATCTGAGCGAATTCCATCCCAATGTTAGCCGTCCCGATATCTTCCCAGAATTACGCAATCTGACCGAAGATGATGTGTATAACGTCGCCGCTTATCTGTTGGTTGCTCCCCGTCTAGACGAGCGCTGGGGTGGGACAATTTACTTCTAAATTGCACTCCATATATCCCTCGATCCCTCTAGATTTCTAGGGGGATTTTTGATTAGACAGCAAATAGTTGTAAAAATTCTTTGAGTTCATTTAATACCTCATGCTCAAAGTTCCAAATATGAGGTTTATGTTTCATAACATAATCAAATCCATTCATACTGCACTTACTGCCAGCTTGTTTTTTTTCTGCTGTGGAACAGGTATCAAATCGTATATAGTTACTAATCCAAAACTTATCAAAATCTTTGTCTTTAATCGATTTTTCTTGCTTGTTTAAACAATTTCTCCAGTCTTCTAAACAATCCGCATAGGTGGAATCTTGACTTTTAATCTTCTTGAGAACTGTTTCTAGTTCTCCTTGTCCGTCCACATTGGTAAAATAACAAGCAAATTCTGTGATTTGATCTTCTATTGTTGTCAATCTATAAAGCTGACTGGTTTCTCTAATATCTTCCGCTTCTGGATAAACCTTTTTTAGACAATCGTTAAGCCAATTTAGTCGCTCTGTCTTAGTATCAGAATCTTGATCGATAATAATACCAACTTTAGGGATAGCTTTTTTACGAATAGTCGCCTTAATTTCATCGAAAGTGCTGGTTAATTTAGCTTGATCTAAACCCTGTAAACATTTATAGTCATCTTCCTCAAAGCAAATCGGTTTATCTAACTGAATTTTGTTAATATTTAAGTATTTCACTAGGGCTTCGATAAAAATTTTATCATTCTTGCTCTCGACGATTAATAAGTTACTCACCTCTCACCTCATTGCCATGTTTTAAGGCGTACTCTAAAGTGCTTAATTGTCTTTTAATACCGATAATTTTATCAGTTCTGGGACTTCTGGCTAGTTCAAAATAGGCCCCCTCTTCTGGATAATATTCTAACCCCACATCGGCAAAAGCTTGGATCATCTCTAAACTATGGGTTGTGGCAAAAATTTGGCTATCTAGTTCCATAGCTAATCGGAATAAAGTTTTCCAAATATCTGGGTAAGCAGTATAGTGAAGACCATTTTCTATTTCATCGATAAAAATGATTTTTTGCGGATTAAGCAGCAGAGTAATAATTATCTCTATCAGACGATTAATAGCTTCACCAAAAAGAGATACAGGTAGGCGTTTTCTCTCTTTTCTTTTCAGATATAAATTTGGTTCGCCCAGAAAAAAACTTTCTATTTTCTCAATGGACGGATCGAGAATTTGTAGAGCTTTTAGCACTTCTTCTTCCTGTTCATTAAAAACTATTTTAGTATAGGACTCGCTCAATTCTTCCAAAGATTTATTGACAGATGCGGCAATGATTACTGGTTCCTCATCACCCGCATCAGGTAAAGCTAGTATTCCCTCAGAACTAGCAATTAAAAAATAGTTCAGTTGACTATCTTTTGAGTCATTCTCAGGGTCAAAAATTGTTTGTATATTTAAGATAGAAATAACCGATTTATTTTTAGCGATAAAATTATATAATTGTTGCCAATCTTCAGGGCGACCTAGAAGACTATCTTTAAGAGAATCGGAAATCGATATTTTTACCAATTTATCTCCTTGATTAGATTGGGAGCCTTTTAACTCAATAATATTTTTTCTATCAAGATTGAATAATAAATTATCCCAAGCATTTTTAGGAATAGTCGGAACAACTGCTAAAGATTCCTTACGAATGATTCCTCTGATGTAGGGATGAATAGTATTTGGATAGGGATAACTATATAAAAATATTGCCTCTAACAAGGCAGTTTTCCCTGAATTGTTTTTACCACCAATTAAATTAACTCGCTCAAAACCTTCAATTTTGGTATGCTCAAAACATCTAAAATTACTAATTTCAATATCCTTAATCATGTTGACCTCTGGGCTGGATAAGCATAAACTTAGGGGTAGGAATGACCCTGGCGAGATGGGGATTTTTTTACTTAATTCTAGACGAGAATCGCCTCAAACTCTCAAAACGGTGACTATCCCTGACGGAAACTGCCGCCCTAAGAGATAATAGAGACAGGGATTTATTTACATTTCTTCATCATGGCTAGAGACTTACGAGGATTTATTAAGCTTTTAGAAGATCGTGGGCAATTACGCCGCATTAGTGCATCGGTCTCTGCCGATTTAGAAATTGCCGAGATCGCTAATCGGATGCTACAGGTGGGGGGACCGGCCCTACTGTTTGAAAACGTGCAAGGAGCAGAGTTTCCCGTCGCTATTAACCTGATGGGAACGGTAGAACGCATCTGTTGGGCGATGAACCTGAATAAACCCGAAGAATTGGAAGATTTAGGCAAAAAACTCGCCCTGTTGCAACAACCGAAACCCCCGAAAAAACTCTCCCAAGCGATCGATTTTGGTAAAGTTTTATTTGATGTGCTGAAAGCCAAACCCAACCGTAACTTTTTCCCTGCCTGTCAACAGGTGATTTTAGAAGGGGATGAAGTAGATTTAAAGAAAATTCCGATGATTCGCCCCTATCCGGGGGATGCAGGCCAGATTATCACTCTAGGGCTAGTAATTACTAAAGATTGCGAAACGGGAACCCCTAACGTCGGTGTCTATCGCTTACAGCTACAGTCTCACAATACCATGACCGTCCACTGGTTATCCGTGCGCGGTGGGGCGCGTCACCTGCGAAAAGCGGCACAAATGGGCAAAAAATTAGAAATAGCCATCGCTTTAGGGGTTGATCCTCTGATTATCATGGCCGCCGCCACTCCTATCCCCGTAGATCTCTCAGAATGGCTGTTTGCGGGATTGTACGGCGGTTCCGGGGTACAGTTAGCCAAGTGTAAAACCCTCGCTTTGGAAGTGCCGGCCGACTCAGAAATCGTCCTGGAAGGAACAATTACTCCCGGAGAGGTATTGCCAGATGGACCCTTTGGTGATCACATGGGTTACTATGGCGGTGTGGAAGATTCACCCCTGATTCATTTCCACTGCATGACCCATCGTCGCGACCCCATTTATTTAACCACTTTTAGCGGTCGTCCTCCCAAGGAAGAAGCGATGATGGCTATCGCTCTTAATCGTATTTATACACCGATTTTACGGCAACAGGTGTCGGAAATCAGGGATTTTTTCCTACCTATGGAGGCTTTAAGCTATAAAGCGGCGATTATCTCCATTGATAAAGCCTATCCTGGACAAGCGCGGCGAGCGGCCTTAGCTTTTTGGAGTGCCTTACCCCAGTTCACCTATACTAAATTTGTCATCGTCGTCGATAAGGAGATTAATATTCGCGACCCCCGGCAAGTGGTTTGGGCAATTAGTTCTAAAGTGGATCCGGTTCGCGATGTGTTTATTCTCCCGGAAACCCCCTTTGATAGCCTCGATTTTGCCAGCGAAAAGGTCGGTTTGGGGGGGAGAATGGGAATTGATGCCACCACTAAAATGTATCCTGAAACTGACCACGAATGGGGGGAACCTTTGGAGTCGGATACTGCCATGGCACTCAAGGTTTCCCAACGCTGGTTAGAATACGGTTTAATCGATATTAATTTACAAGAAGTGGATGCCAATAAGTTTGGCTACGAAATGTAGATTTAACCGACTAAATACTCAATAGCTTATCTTGTCCCTAAATCTCAAAAAAATCGGGCTAGAAATATCTTCTAACCCGATATTACTGATTAAATTATCGACTTAGTAAGCGTCCTGTAGTTCGTAGAATTCGGGAGAAACGTAATCTTTGCGTAGAGGCCAACCGACCCAATCTTCCGGCATTAAAATCCGTTTCAGGTGGGGATGTCCTTCATAAATAATGCCGAACATATCATAACTTTCTCGTTCTTGCCAGTCAGCTGCTTTCCAAATCCAGTACACCGAGGCAACCCTGGGATTATCTCTGGGAAGAAAGACTTTTAAGCGCACTTCCACGGGACTATCGACATTATCGGTTACTTTGACTAGATGATAGAAACTAACTAATTCTTTCCCCGGTCCCAAATCGTAAGCACCCTGACATTGGAGATAATTAAAACCATAAGCGTATAAAGCAGTGGCCAGAGGAATTAAAAAGTCTGCTTCTACTTTAATCAATTCCACACCACTATGGTCAGCTTCTAAAGCTTGATGATCAAAACCATTTTCGCTTAACCAAATCGAAGTGGGGCCAGCTTGCACAATAGCTGTCGTTTCTTCAGTCATTTAGATTTCTTCCTTTTGTTTCGTGGTCAAAAGAGCGGGGGGAACAGGCATACCGGTGGCTTCTAGTAACTCTTTCGGAGGTGCTTGACGGGTGGCCGATTGCAGATATTTACCCGTAAGAATCGGTTCCGTGGGCTGCATTTTATGGGTGGTGCTGTAATAACGATTGGTTTGCTGGAGGACAGTCCCGCGTTCTTGAATAGATTCGTTAGCGACTTTTTTCCGCAGTTTAATAATCGCGTCGATAATCGCTTCCGGACGGGGGGGACAACCGGGTATATAGACATCCACGGGGATAAGTTTATCTACCCCTCTAACCGCAGTGGTGGAGTCACTGCTGAACATTCCCCCCGTAATCGTACAGGCACCCATGGCGATAACGTATTTAGGTTCCGGCATTTCTTCATACAGACGCACCAAAGCGGGGGCCATTTTCATGGTGACTGTACCAGCAGTGATGATTAAATCGGCTTGCCGGGGACTAGAACGGGGAACTAAACCAAAGCGATCGAAATCAAAACGGGAACCAATCAAGGCTGCGAACTCGATAAAACAGCAAGCTGTACCGTATAGCATCGGCCAAAGACTTGACAAACGCGCCCAGTTATACAGGTCATCAACGGTGGTAAGGATGACATTTTCCGATAAATCCTGGGTAACTTTAGTGCGTTCGATGGGATTGAGGATTTTTTCGCTTTGTTGTTCGATAATTTGCTTAAATTCGCTGGTAGGGTTGGGACTCATCGGGTTATCCTCTCATGAAAAGTCAAAAATAAGGAAAATTATGGCTGTTATGACCATTCTAAGGCTCCTTTCCGCCAAGCATAGACGAGAGCAACCACAAGGATAGCAATAAAGATCAGTGCTTCTACAAAAGCTAATAGGCCCAATTGATTGAAAGCTACTGCCCAAGGGTAGAGAAAGACGGTTTCCACGTCAAAAACCACGAAAACGAGGGCAAACATATAATAACGAATGTTAAACTGAATCCAAGCACCGCCGATCGGTTCCATCCCCGATTCATAAGTGGTGCGTCTTTCCGGACCACCACCACTAGGCCGCAGGACTTTGGAGGCCGTTAGGGATAGGATTGGTACTAAACTGCAAGCGAGCAGAAATCCTAGAAAATACTCGTAACCTTTGAGGACAAACACTGGTTTTTTTTTCTCCTTATTCGCTATCGACAGGGGAAGTTGTCGGCATCTCTATGGCTACTTATTATAGAGGCTTTAGCAACCCGTCTCCTTCTCAAAAGCAGCATTGAGGATGTCAACTAGATTGCTCGTTAAGATTGTACGGGAGTGCTGGAGTTGCCAGTTCGAGCATTTGTACTAAAATTTCCGATAGGCAGTCTAAATTAGGAGCCGACCAAAGCAGCGATCGCACTAAGAGGAGAGGGTCTGGTATGGGGATAAATGTAAAAATTTATTAAATTGTAGCGTATGATACAGTCTGGGGGGGAGTAGAGTGCATATTGGCCACTATCTGCAACTAAACAGGAGAATTAAGCCATGGCTACTTACTACGGTACTATAGTTTTAGAATTCTCAAAAGATATAATGAATTAGGAGAAGAAGGAGTTAAAAATCTCAAGAAAAAAAGTGCGGAACATCGGAGAGGAAAAGAACCTTTATTGAAGGAAGAACAATTTCAAAAATTAAAAGAAGAACTGAAAGAACGTCCTGCGGATGGAGGAATCTGGACAGGACCGAAGGTAGCCAGATGGATAGAAAAGGAAACGAGGCGAGAAAAAGTTTGGAATCAAAGGGGATGGGATTACCTAAAAAAGTCGAGATATTCTTGTCAAAAACCCAGTCCAAAACATGAAAAGGGAGACCCAGTTGAACAAGAAAAATTCCAGCAAAATTTACCAATAAAAGTCCAAGAATTAAGAGATAAATTTACCAGTTCTCAAGTAGAAGTCTGGTTCTTTGACGAACATCGAGTTGGCTTAAAACCAATCATTAGAAAAGTCTGGGCTCCAATAGGAGAAAGGCCTTCTGCCCTGGTGCATCCTCGTTATGAATGGTTATATGTTTACGGGTTTGTTCAGCCAAAAACACGAAAAACACTCTGGTATTTAATCCCAAG
>NZ_JADBRW010000105.1:0-8437 GCF_020247025.1 Microcystis sp. M109S1 | reverse complement strand
TTTTTTTAATCGTCTCTCGATTTAATACTAACCCGGCGAGAATACTGGTGGCGGCAGCGAGATTGCTTTGCACCTGTTTTTGGGAGATAGTTTCTAGAGAACGGGACACCTGACTTAACACCTGTTCGGGGTCATCGGTATCACTGAGGACAGCAAAGGGTAATAAACCGGGATGATGGAAAAATTGCGGTGTATTTTCTTCCCAAAGACGGATGACATGGAAGGAATGAAAGGTTTCCCCCAGACGGAAGGTATTTTCTTGCACTAGGGGGGAATCACTGCGTCGCAGATAAATTACCACCTGACGCATTGGTTTTTGGGGATGACGACGATAGACGCGAATGCGATAATCAAGCATTCGGAAAGGAATCTTAGAGTCGGGGTCGGTTTGAAACTCGGTATGGAGAATTAATTGCTCTGACTGCAAAAAAATCAGAGAATCGGCACGAATGGGGTCTAATTGTAATTCCGTCGGGTCGAGGACGGTTAAGGAGAGGGGAGAACCTAATAACCAAGTGGCTAAATCATCGGAGAAGTTTTCGGCAATAAATTTACAAATATTATCAAACATCGTCAGGGATTACTTTCCGTTTCTCCTAGGATACCCTCGGTCGCCGGTGTTGACATCCTCCGTCACTATTGCCGAAGAGAATCGTAGCGCGGAATACATTATCGGCAAAATCATCGACTAAACTCTATAAATTTCAGCAAATTTATCACATCTTAACCAGGAATTTCTTGACAATTACTAGAGGAAGGGGTAGCTTGCAATCAGTTTAATTTTGTGGAGCCTTATGCTATTAGTTAACCTTATCAATCACGGGGGGGGGGGAGAAGCAAGGCTTATCAAAGCCTCTGCTGAAATCCTTTTCTCTAGTCACGGCCACTGCGATCGGTTGTATTAGTATCGCCACCAGTGCCACTGCGGCCAGTTTTTCCTTCGCTTTCGGTAGCCAAGGTTCGGGGAACGGTCAGTTCCTTAACCCCTTCGGTATCGCTGTCGGTAGCGGTGGTAATATCTATGTAGCCGATACGTTCAACAATCGGGTACAGGTATTCAACCCCAGTGGAGTCTTCCAGTCCGCTTTCGGTAGCTCCGGTACGGGGAACGGTCAGTTCAATGCCCCCTTCGGTATCGCGGTCGGTAGCGGTGGTAACATCTATGTAGCCGATACGGACAACGATCGCGTACAGGTATTCAACTCCAATGGAGTCTTCCAGTCCACTTTCGGTAGCTCCGGTTCGGGGAACGGTCAGTTCAGTTCACCCAATCGTATCACTGTCGATGGCGGTGGTAATATCTATGTAGCTGATACGTTCAACGCTCGCGTACAGGTATTCGACTCTGGTGGTGCCTTCCAGTCCACTTTCGGTAGCTTCGGTACGGGGAACGGTCAGTTCAATGCCCCCAACGGTATCGCCGTCGGTAGCGGTGGTAATATCTATGTAACCGATAGCATCAACAATCGCGTACAGGTATTCAACTCTAGTGGTGTCTTCCAGTCCACTTTCGGTAGCTTCGGTACGGGGAACGGTCAGTTCAATAGCCCCTTCGGTATCGCCGTCGATAGCGGTGGTAATATCTATGTAGCCGATACGTTCAACAATCGGGTACAGGTATTCAACCCCAGTGGAGTCTTCCAGTCCGCTTTCGGTAGCTCCGGTTCGGGGAACGGTCAGTTCCTTAACCCCTTCGGTATCGCCGTCGGTAGCGGTGGTAATATCTATGTGGCTGATGCGAACAACAATCGCGTACAGGTATTCAGCCAAAGTCAGCCGCCGGTGTCCACTCCCGAACCTTCTGGTATTATCGGATTAGGGATACTAGGGGGTGGTTTAGTGGTGCGTCGCCTCGCTAAACGTCGTTAATCGCGCTTGGGGTGGGGAGATGAGCCTAAATTTACCTAATTCCCCACCCTTTGCGGTTAAAAGCTTTAATTGTGCTGCTGTCTTTGTAATTGCTCGATCGCGTCGGGGGATAAATCGGTAAATCGGGCAATTGCGATCGCAACTGGTGCGAGGGTGAGGGGTTGGTCAAGGGATTGTTTAAGGGGCATATTCTGAATTGAATTTGCTGACAATACCTGTCATTTTGTCAAGAATTTTGTTATTTATATTTCTTATACTTCATCTAGCTATTGATTACTCGATTGGGGATTCGGGGCGATGCGCTTTTCTGGGGTTCGATTCGGATCGGTCAAATTGACATACACTATAATTATTAGAGTGATCCATGTTTATTTAGGTTAAAGAGAACAATAAAACTAGCGATCGATGCACGTGATCAGTAAAGTTAAATTACGAGAGTTTTGGGAACGCCACTCGGACGCAGAAGACGCTCTGACCGATTGGTATAACTTCGCTAGTAAGGCTAACTGGAAAAATTTAGTAGAGGTTCAAGGTCGCTACCCGAAAGCGGAGGCGGTGGGAAATTTTACAGTTTTTAAGATCAAGGGAAACAAATACCGTTTAATCGCTGACATCAATTATTCTCGTCAAACCATTTTCGTTAAATATATTCTAAGTCACCCTGAATACAATAAGGAGAACTGGAAAAATGATCCCTACTTCTAATCCATTAACCTATGGTGATTTACTGTTGCAGTATCAACCGAAACCGATTAATAACTCGCAAGAATACGAGCGATTTTTAAGCATAATTGAAGGGATGATGTCACGGGAGTTAATCAATGACGAAGGACTATTATTTGATTTACTGGTCTTATTAGTGGAAGAATACGAGCGGAAACATTATCCGATCGCCCGAACAAATCCTACCGCTACGCTAGAATCTTTACTGCATGAATTCGATATCGATAGGGAGTGTCTTATCGATATTTTCGGCGATCGGGATAGGGTAGAATCGGTGATGCTGGGGAAACAGGCGATCGCCCCCTCTCAAGCCGAGTCTCTAGCCGAATTTTTTAATCGTTTAAGTGCGAAACTGGCGTTAAGCGCCCGTGATTTTCTCTTGTAGCCTCGCTTTTCCTTCGGGAACCATATAACAAATCCTTACTTTCCTCATAACTTTAGATTAATTAAGATAATGTTACAAAACTTTATGAAAAAGGCGTAGTATGATAATTTACGCCAGTAAAGCGAACACAATAAGGAGCAACACCCATAATGCAGTCGGCCGAGATGTTGCTGACAGTCCCCAAAGAGTATTTAAAAGCACCGGGGGGCTTCAACCCAAACGTTACCATGTTTTTTAGTGCCTTGAGCCTAATAACCCTATCTACCTGCGGCTATTGGCTATGGTCTTGGCCCGACTGGATTTGTTTTAGTGCTAATGTCCTCGCTTTACATTTATCGGGGACAGTTATCCACGATGCCTCTCATAATTCTGCCCATAGCAATCGGACATTTAATGCTATTTTAGGTCATGGTAGTGCTTTAATGCTCGGTTTTGCCTTTCCGGTCTTCACTAGAGTCCATTTACAGCACCACGCTCACGTTAACGATCCCGAAAATGATCCGGATCATTTTGTCTCCACTGGTGGCCCTTTGTGGATGATTGCGGCCAGATTTTTCTATCACGAGATTTTCTTTTTTAAGCGGCAACTCTGGCGAAAATACGAACTGCTGGAATGGTTCCTCAGTCGTCTTTTTGTTGCTACCATAGTCATCGTCGCCTGTCAATATGGTTTTATTGGCTATGTGATGAATTTTTGGTTTGTTCCCGCTTTAGTGGTGGGAATTGCCCTCGGTTTATTTTTTGATTATCTTCCTCATCGTCCTTTCCAAGAGCGTAATCGTTGGAAAAATGCCCGCGTTTACCCCAGTCCTCTCTTAAATCTGCTGATTTTAGGGCAGAATTATCATCTCGTGCATCATCTCTGGCCGTCGATTCCCTGGTACAAATACCAACCGGCATACTATGCCACTAAACCGCTTTTAGACGCAAAAAATTGTGAACAGTCTTTAGGCCTACTGCAAGGTAAGAATTTCTGGAGTTTCCTCTACGATGTCTTCTTGGGGATTCGCTTTCACTCCCATTCCTCTAAATCTAGCTCATAGCAGTTATCGTAATGGTGAGGTAGAAAGTTTTCCTTTTGGGGAGTCGGTATCTGTACTGGTTTTGTTGTCAACTTGATTTTTTGAAGGAGAATTTTATGGGTCAACATTGGGGAAAAGCCTTAATTTTAACAACAACTTTCTTGACAATTAACATCGATTATGCTAGGTCTTTAACCTTTGGTGAGGCCGTTGGTATTGGAGCGGGGGCCTTGTTAATCAACCGAGCGGTACAGGATAATAGACAACGTTATCGATTTGTGCCACCAGAGCAAGAATTTCAGCGCGGACTAGAGGACGGGTTTAACTTTGCCCGCTATGATAATCCGCGCAATTCCAGGGACTACGATGACGGTTTTATCGAGGGACGAAGACGGCGGGAGTCGGGTTGGGCCAGTCCCAACCGGAGAAACTAATTATTTTTTTGGTCTGCGTCCCACTTCGGCGGTTTCTTGAATGGAAAATATCCTCAATTTGCCGTCGATGGGAGCGACTTTAGCCACCGCTGCCGATGCCACTATATAGTTATCACCCTCGGTGTTGGTAATATTGACTACCCGCTCGCGAGTGATTATCGCCATCTCGTCATTAGCAAGAATATCCACATCCCAATTCTCAGAAAGAACCTCCATACTTTTAATATTTTTGTAGGATTCCTCTAAAAATCTTTTATGTTCCGTGATGCCATCTAACTCAAAAATTTCGGTACTAGCATCGGTTTTAATGGTCAATTGCGAGGAAATAAATGGGGCATAGTGTTTGAGTATTAGGGCGATATTTTTATCTTTAATAGCGGTTTTAATGTCTTCAATCATTGCTTTAATTTCCGCTTCGCTGATTTTTTGTCCCCAATCGCTACTACTCGATTGTTTCACTGGCACTATCGAGGGATTAGCGTGGACAAAAGCGGGGGAGATGCTGGGGAGAAGGGATAAACCGAGCAATAGAACAATTAATTGGGGAGAACGCATAATTAATAAACTTGGTAAATTCAACCCGAATCATAGCATTTTCTCGTTACCGAATAAATCCTCAAGCTGAAAGTCCCCGGTTAGGGAAGCTAAGAGAGCAAAATTCTGGCTGTGCAAAGTCTAGGTTGATCCTTTAGCTATTTTTTGTTTGATATTTCCAGAATAACAGGGGTATGATCGCTAGGTTTTTCTTGTTTTCTGGGTTCTCGATCGATGAGACAATTAACGGCTTTTTCGTATAGCTGAGGAGTTAAATAAAGATGATCGATTCGCCAACCTCGGTTACGAGAAAAACCACCGCTGCGATAATCCCACCAACTATAATGTCCTGCTGCCGAGGTGAATTTTCTAAAGGCATCTTGTAAACCAATTTCTAAGACCTTTTCTAAAGCTTCTCTTTCTTTAGCTGAAGACATAATATGATTTTCTTTGCCCTTGGGATCATAAATATCTTTATCTTCTAAGGCAATATTAAAATCTCCGCAGATACATAATTCTTGAGGGTGAGAATTAATAATTTTATCTAGATATTTCCTAAGAGTTTCTAACCATTTAAGCTTATAAATATACTTATCACTATCTAGGGAAGAACCATTAGGAACGTAGAGATTGATAATCCGAATATCGCCGATTACTCCAGTAATTACCCGTTTCTGTTCGTCTAGTTCTCCCGTTAAATTTTCGCCGATAATTGGACTAAATCCCATAGTGATATCGCTCATGGGTTTTCGGCTAAAAATCGCCACACCATTGTAGGCTTTTTGTCCAGAAATATAGAGATGATAACCCAAAGATTCAAAAGCTTCTCTGGGAAAATCTCGATCGATTACCTTGGTTTCTTGCAAGCACAAAACCTCAACGGGATTGAGTTGTAACCAGTTAATTACCTGCTCTTGTCGGCTGCGAATCGAGTTGACATTCCATGTGGCGATTTTCATAGCTAAAAACCGAGAATTTTTCTCACACTTCCTCAGCAAAACTGGCGCGACGCACAAACTCAAAGGGACCGGCGATCGAACCCCAGACTAATTGATCGGTTTCGGGATCTAAACCGCGATCAACGCTAATTAATCCCCGTTCACTAATTTCAAAACTATTATCTAAATAAGTCATTCTATCTTTGCGAAAGACTAAACATTGTTTACCCGGTTTCACCACCCCTTTAAAACTGTTACCTGTCCAAGTTACATTCATATCACAACCCGGCATCGGTTCTAATAGGTCTAAGGTGAGATTTTTGAGACGCTGGGGTTCTCTAGAAGCACCAAAAAAGTTAGCTTCCTCTTTAACTTTAAAGTTTTCTAGTTCAATATGATCATCGACTACCGACAATTTAAATACTCGCAAACGATAGGGAGTATTGAGCATAAAATCGTAGGCCTGCTCTAAAAATAAACTGGTTCCCTTCAGTAATTCATCGGGCAAAGGACGCATACACACGCGAATATGGGCAAAAAAAGGCGGATTAGCAAAAGCTTGTTCTTGATTACTAAAATCCGCCGCCATCCAGCGCGCTAGGGTTTTTATGTCCGTGGAATGAGTCATAGTTTTTGAGATGTGAATGGCTATTAGCTATCAGCCATCAGCTAGTTAATCGCTCTGATAAATTTTCACTGATTACTGATAACTATGCCCCGACAATTGTTATTGTGCAATTACTTTAATTTCAATATCGGCACTAACTTCGGGATGGAGTTTGACTTGTACTTTATAGACTCCCAATTGACCGATATCGGGGACGGTAATACCACGGCGATCGATTTCTAATTTAGCATTTTCTAGAATAACCGTAGCCACATCTTGACTGGTGACAGTACCGAAAATTGCCTCGTTTTCACCCACCTGTTTAGGGATGCTGTAGGGACTGAGTTTTTCGATCGCAGTTTTTCTGGTTTCCGCTTCTTGTTTTTCAGCGAGGAGACGTTGACGCTCTTTTTCTTTCCTAAATTCTGCCTGTTTAATCGCACCCTTGGTGGCTAAAACGGCGACACCTTGGGGGATAAGGTAATTGCGCGCATAACCGGGGGCCACTTCCACCACATCGCCATTTTCACCTAATTTGCTGACTTTTTGATTGAGGATAACCTGCATTCGTTTCGCCATGATCTTGACCTAAAACAATAGTTCCAAAACCCCTATCATACCATGCAATCGTTTTTATGTGTCCTGCCATCCGGACCGTCAGTTAGCTATGGAAAAACTACTTGAACAATCCGAGTCTCCCGAAAAGGAAAACTTCCTATCTCATCATTAAGATAACTACTTTATTCAGTTTTCTTACCCGGTGTCCGTCAACTGGGAGGAATGCCGATAGCTGGTTAAAACCAGTAAGACAGGGCGGAGAGAGTAACTAAAGACCATTTTTTTGGTAAGATCAAAGCTAAACTAACCATCACGCCTTCTTGAGGAAAGATTTATTTATGAGCGATATAGGGTTTATTTTGACGATAATCAACAATTTCCTGCAAATTTACTCGGTAATCCTAATTGTTAGGGTTTTACTGACTTGGTTCCAAAATGCCGGTTGGGCCTATCAGATTATGTCTTTTCTCAGTCCGATTACCGATCCCTATTTAAACCTCTTTCGCTCGATTATCCCACCCCTAGGCGGGATGGACTTTTCCCCGATTCTCGCTTTTCTGCTGCTCAACGTTGTTCAGAGTGTCGTAGCCACAGGGGCCAGCAGTTTGGTCAGTAGCAGTTTCTAAATCCGCGGATCCACACTACTGGTAAAACCGGAAGCTTTGAATTTTTCCAGTCGCAAGGGGGTTGGTTGATTGGTAGAAACAGAAATTCTGATCTCGAAATCACTAATCCCCGGCGGCACTTCTGGAATTGCCCCGACTCGGCTACGATTTTGTAAAGCCGGTTCCCCGTTAGCATCGTAAATCCGACCAAAAACATCGGCATCATAGACGGTTTTTCCAGAATTATTTTTAGCTTTGCCGGTGATTAAAAAACAATTAGCCGGAAAACTGGTTCCCCCACTGGTGACACTCCCCTCGGCTAATTCGGGGGGACAGTCTTTGTAAGATACATCTAATAGTTGAATTGGGGTCAAAGCTTGAGCAATAGGGATGATAAGCCAGCTAGACAGCCAGAAAAGAACAGAAAGCAGCAAAACGGTGAGCGAGCGTGGTGTCATCGAAAATTTTGGGTCTGAAACCCCGTCGTTCTACGACGGCTTTACCGTTAAATACTAGCGCATTTACCAAATATATGCTAAAATGCTCCCCATGGAAAAAGCCTATTGGTTTCGATTTTACCCCACACCAGAACAAGAGTCGCTATTGCGGCGCACCTTGGGCTGTGTAAGATTGGTTTACAACAAAGCTCTCCACGAACGAACACAAGCTTGGTACGAAAAGCAAGAAAGAGTAGGCTACGCTCAAACTTCTTCAATGCTAACCGATTGGAAAAAGCAAGAAGAATTAGAATTTCTAAACGAA
>NZ_JADBRW010000104.1:0-6872 GCF_020247025.1 Microcystis sp. M109S1 | reverse complement strand
TTTACGGCGGTGAGGATGTCAAAACTCATACTTTGTACTTTTTGTCAAAAAAACTTTTTTTTTGCAATAAAACTACACAAAAAAAAGATCATCGTTGTGGGTGAAATTGACTAATTTACCCGTCTTAATCAGGATTACCTTCTAGGTGTGGCAAGGGTTTCAACCGTTGCTGCCCAAAAAAGCACATAGTAACCGACTATGAAATTCTATCAAATCGCTGTTACCACTGCAACATCGTTGTTAAATAAAAATCTTTCTCAATTAATTCTTAAGAATTTATAAATATTGCGAAATGTTAATTTAAATATTCTCAAGTTTTTGGAGTCAATAAATAATTTTTGCTTATCTTTAGCCAACATTGGGTTAGAAGTCAGAAGTCAGGAGTCGGGAGATAGGGTGATAGGGTGTTGGGGTGTTAGGGTGGTCACTGCGTGCGCGTTGCGGGGGGTGTTAGGGTTTTAGTTGAAATTCCCCCACTTCCCTACTTCCCTACTTCCCCACTTCCCCACTTCCCCACTTCCCCACTTCCCCACTTCCCCACTTCCCCACACCCCACTGTGGAAGGGGATTATTTTCTAGAGAATAAAACGTAAAAACAGGGAATAATAAACAGAGTTAACAGCGTTGCTAAAGACAAACCCGAAAAAACGACAATTCCTAAAGGTTGCAGAAATTCTCCCCCCTCTCCCAATCCTAAAGCGAGGGGAAATAAACCTAAAACCGTGGTCACGGTAGTCATTAAAATTGGTCGTAAACGTTGGGGAGCGGCCTTTAAAATGGCTTGTAGTCGAGTAAAACCGAATTCTTGCCGCAATTGATTGGCTAATTCCACCATAATAATCCCGTTATTAACCACAATGCCCACCAATAAAACCACCCCGACGATGACAATGGCATTAATCGGGGTTTTGGTCAAATATAGTCCAAAAATTCCGCCCGCTAGGGCTAAAGGAACGGTTAACATAATCACCAAAGGGTCTATGAGCGAGTTATACTGCACGGCCATGACCACAAAGACTAAAAATACCGATAAACCCGCTAATAAACCCAAAGAACCCTGAATTTCTTGATTAGACGTGGCGGCAGCACTGGGTAAAATGCTGATACCATCGGGTAAGGGAGTGGAATTTAAAACCGATTGTACCCCCACGAGTGCGTCACTTAATTTCGCACCCTCGACTAAACTGCCGATAATAATAAAAACTTGACGCTGATTGATTCTCTGGATGACCCCGGGGGTTTTTCCCGCTTCAATCCGGGCTATATCTGCTAATTTTAAGTCTTCTTGCCTATTGACAAAAATAGGTATTTGTGATAGTTCACTAATTTTTTGCCGCAAGTTGGGGTCCAATTGCACCCGGATATCGATTAATCTATCTCCCCGTTGCAGTTGGGTGGGTATCGATCCTTGAATAGCGGTCCGTAGCGTTTGTCCCACTTCCAGGGTACTCAATCCCAAACTATTTAAGCGCGTCCAATCGGGTTTAATCTGGATTTCTGGTTGTCTGGGGTCAGCATCGGCACGAAAACGCGCACTAGGGACTTTTTCATCGAGAATACTGAGGATTTCTTCACCAGCTTGCTCTAGAGTTTTCCCATCGCGTCCCTGTAACATCACATCCACATCAGCACCGACGGAGGGAGAGTTATTAAGAATAATACCGCGCACTTGACCAGGGGTGAGACGCAAACGCACGTTAACGAGGTTTAATTGCTCTAGTGCTTTGCTCATGCGTTCGATATATGCTTCTGTATTAGTGCCTTTTTTGAGATTAATCGTACTAGAAGCGCGCAAAATATTTTCATTGGTAGTTGTGCCAAAAAGAGAACCGCCACTGGTAGTAAAAACATACTCAGTTTCCGGTTGTGATAATAAAATCTTTTCTACTTCCCGCATCACCTGACGGTTAGTATTTAAATTGGTACCGGGGGGAAATTGGGCAAAAACGTTCACCTGTCCAGTTTGAATACGACTAAAGACTTCTTGGGGGATATATTGCCAGAGATAAAAACTACTTCCCCCTAAAATTAAAAAGGCCAGCAGGATAACAGGTATTCTGTAGAGGATGATTTTAGCTAAAAAACGACCGTAGAGAATGGTTAAACCTTCTAGACGTTGACTAAAGACTCTTAAGAGCCAAAACCGATGGATACCACTAGAAACCCGCATATTTAACAAACGACTGGCCAACATGGGAACAACGGTTAACGCACAGAGGAGAGAAGCGGCCACAGCAAAACTGATAGTGAGGATAATCTCGTTAAACAGCAGGGAAATAAAACCACCCAGTAGTAAAAATGGCAGGATAGAGACGAGATTAGTCGCAGTGGAGGCCAATAAAGCAGATTCTACCTCTTGGCTGCTATTACGGGCAATTTCTAAAAAATCTCGCTTATTTTGGTTTTGATTAACTTTGAGGGCAATATTTTCCAGCATGACAATGGAATTATCCACCACGATACCCACCCCTAGGGCCAATCCTCCCAAACTAAACACATTTATCGATAACCCGAATAACTTCATACAGATAATTGCGACGAGGGTAGAAAGAGGAATCGCTAGGGTAATGATAAAAGTCTGTCGCAGAGAACCGAGAAAGACGAATACAGTCAATCCTGCTAAAATTGTCCCCGCTAGTCCCGAAGAAACCACGTTATTAACCGCGTTTTGGATAAATACAGACTCATCGGTAGTGGGGACGACTTGCATCCCCTCTGGAATTAACCCAGATTTTTTTAATTCTGTAATGCGTTTTTTGACCCCTTCTACCACAGCAATCGTGTTCGCATTCGGTTGTTTTTGGACGCTAACCCGCACGGCATTTTTTCCATTTAGGGTGACAAAAATTCTTTGTTCTTCTGTCCCATCGATAACTCTGGCCACATCCCGCAGATAGATTTTTTCTTCGGGATTATTACTATCGGTCAGCGCTAAATCTTGGATATCCGCTACGTTTTTAAATTTCCCCACCGCACGGGTTAAAGGTTCCCCGGTTTCTCCCTGTAGTCGGCCCCCAGAGATGTCCTGATTGCGTCTTTTTAGGGTGTCTAAAACCTGATTTAATCCCACTCCTAAAGATTGTAATCGCTGCAGGTCAATATTAACTTGAATTTCTTCTCTAACTCCCCCAATCACGTCCACCACTGCCACTCCTCCCACAAATCCTAATTCTCTCCCTAATTCTTCATCGGCAAATAATCTTAAATCTTTTAGGGGGAGGGTATCAGAAACGAGAGCGAATTCATAGACGGGTAAACGAGAGGGTTCAAATTTATTTAAGCGCGGTTCCTCAATAATATCGGGTAAATTTTGTCTGACACGATTAAAACTTTCGGTAGCTTCATTTAAAGCGACATTTAAGTCTCCCCCCGGTTGAAAAAATAAATCTACTCGCATCCTTCCCTCGCGAGTTTCTGAATAAACTTGCACTACTCCCTCGGTGGCACTCATTCCTTCTTCTAGGGGTTTAGTTACTTCTTCGAGAATAACTTCCGGGGAAACTCCAGGGACATTCATCCTTAAACTAATGCGGGGATAAGTGATAGAAGGAAGCAAATCTACTTGTAAACGATTTAGAAAAAAAAGACCGATGATGATAACTGCTATAGTTAACATCAATACTCCTATGTGACGACGAATTGATAGACCGCTTAGGGAGATGTTTTCTGACATAATTACCTATGGGGGAGAGTGAGGAGTTAGGGGTTGGGGGTTAGGGGTTGGGGGTTAGGGGTTGGGGTTTTAGGGTTTTAGTTGAAATTTCCCCATTTCCCTGATAACTGATTAATTGTGCATAACTCGACCGAAACTCCATAATTTTTGATAATAATGACGACTGACGCTATCCCTATCATCAGTAAGTAGATTGATAGCGATACCATTGTTACCTGTTTCTTTTCCTGAACTGTGGATATATTGATTATTCCCTAGATATAACGCCACATGATTAACTCTTTTATCACCAAAAAAAATTAAATCTCCTGGGAGTAATTCCTCTCGGTTTATTTTTTGACAAAAAGCCTCCTGTTGATAGGAATCCCTCGGCAACCAAATGCTAAAAGTGGCAAAAGCAGCCTGGATTAATCCTGAACAATCGTAATTAGGTGCAAGGGTTCCACCCCAGAGATAATGATTGGTACGGTTCCTTGCTTCCTGAGTAAAAGTGATAATCTCAGGAATATATTTTTCTATGTCCGAACGACTTAAAGGAATTTTTTGATAAGCTGTGGTGGCCACCGCAATTGCATCTAAATCTTCTCCGCATAACCAAGCTAAATAATTATCTTCCCTTAGCTGAATTTGTAGCCCTTTTTCGGTAATTTCTAGGGAAATAAATTTTAATTGTCTTCCCTGTTGTGCTTGGGTCGCTAACTCTTGACAACTGGGAGAATTGTAGAGATTTAAGTCTTTTATACAGAGATATTCCTGGGTGAATGATGGGGTAAGAGAGATGATTTTCATAAAAAATAGATCAGAATTTATTGACAGAAAAAACTGCCCAACTAGCCAAAAGCCAAGGTATAAAATCGAGGATTTAATGATAAAATAAATAAGGAGAATAACCTTAGTTCTGTCATCTTCAAGTTTCCACCTCTCTTAATTCTTGGCCACAAAGATAATCTAAGACGCATTTTAACCGCCTATCCTTAGATTAACTCAATCTCCCCCAATCCCTTTGCTGTTAACTCTTGCCTGTTACCTCTTGCCTTATCTCAACAACCAATTCAAATGTGCGGGCAGCTTAATCTATAACCGAACTGAATCCCTGAAAAATTATTAAACCCCTTGCATAATTAACTTTTGCTGGTTCAAAAACCGCAAAAATAATGATGAAATGGACTAAAATCTGGAAATAGACTATTTAATCGCTTGTTATTCATTCTCAATTCTTCTGACTACTGACTCCTAACCCTAACAACAATTTTGGGTTTTTACAAGAGGTCTATGATAGCCAGTTCCTTAACAATATGTTACAATAGCCGGCGAGAGGGGAGTGACCAAGATTTGGAACTTTTGCGCTAGAGATAGATTCTATGGATCAGCAGTCACATCCTAAAGTAAGCTTTTAATCAGATGTTGAGGTTAGTTTATGGCCAATGTTTCGGGGCGGTTTGAAAAGCAGGAATACAGCCAAAACTCAGAAAATACCCTCACGGTGGTCAGTTCGGTCATGTCCGGTTTAAAAAAAGCATCTCCCCTGCAAAAGGGCCTATTTTGGGGAATAACCCTCAGTTTTACAGCCCTAGTTTCCGCCACTGTTGGGGCTGCCGTCGCTTTAATTAGTCCCTTACCGGCGCCAATTGGGGCTATCTTCCAAAAAACGACTTTTCCCACCCAAACAGACATCCTTGAGGCCCAAGCTTGGAATAGCTTAATTAACCAGCAGCTTTCTCGTCCTGTTAATATTTTAGTTATGGGCATCGATCGAGTTTTAGATGCCAAAAACGGCGACGATGTATTTAAAGGTCGCAGCGATACCATGCTCCTAGTGCGCTTCGATCCTAGCGATAAAACCGTGAGAATGTTGTCTATCCCTCGCGATAGCCGCGTCAGAATCCCCGGCCACGGTTTCACTAAAATTAACGATGCCAATGTTCACGGTGGACCAACTCTAGCGGCGGAAGTGGTCAGTAATACTTTAGGGGATGTCACCGTAGATCGCTATGTCCGGGTGACTACCGATGCCTTTAAGGAATTAGTCGATTTAGTCGGGGGTGTAGAGGTTTATGTACCCGAACGAATGTATCATAAAGATGTCACCCAAAAATTAGAAATTGATTTACAAGAGGGTTGGCAAAATCTCAACGGCGACCAAGCCGAACAATTTGCCCGTTTTCGTAACCAGCAATACGGCGATATCGGTCGCGTACAAAGACAACAAATTTTATTAAAAGCACTACAACAAAAGATTTTTAGTCCGACAATTCTCCCCAGTCTCCCGAAAGCAGTACAGGTTTTACAACAATATATCGATACGAATTTATCCGTCGAGGAAATGCTGGCTATCGCTAATTTTGGCCGGGAAATTAAACGGGATGACTTGAGAATGATCCTACTCCCCGGCCGGTTTAATAGCCTCGAGGAATACGATGGTCGCAGTTATTGGATTTTGAACCGTCGCGAAATTAGAACCATTGTGGCTAATAATTTTACCGATAACTATTCCCAGGGAGAAACCTCCGTTTATAGTCTGCGGATTGCCATTCAAAATGCCACCCATACCAAAGGTTTAGCCCGTCGTACTCGCAATTATCTGGCCAAACAGGGCTATACAAATGTTTATATTAGCGACGACTCCTCCCAAAAGCTAGAAACCACGGCAATTATTGCTCAAAAAGGTGATATTCATTCCGCTAACCTCTTGAAAAATCAATTGGGAATCGGTAAAGTAGAATCATCCTCCACTGGCGCTTTAGACTCAGACCTAACTATTCGGGTGGGTGATGATGTAGCCCAGTTTTTCGACGCTCAACAGTAACAATGTTGAAAAATTTTTTCAGTCTGGTTTTAATTATTTTGCTGGCGATTCTTTGGATACTTTTTGCAGCCCGTCCGGTGGCTTTGGCCCAAGATAAAACGATTAACTATAGTTTTGCCCAGCTGCAAGATCGGGATTTTTCCCATCAGGATTTGCGCGGAGGAGTTTTCGCAGCTGCCGCGATGCGGGGAGCTAACCTAGAAGAGGCCGATTTATCGAAAATTTGGGTTGAAAACCCCGCCCTTTAGGGTCGCGGAGGGCGGCTTGATTACTTTAACTTTTTAATCCAATCCCTGACAACTTCGGCAGCAGAAATTTGTTTTTGTTGAGCATACCGTTTTAGTTTTTCTAGTTCTTCGTCAGAAAGTCTCACTTGTAAGATATTAGGTCTTG
>NZ_JADBRW010000103.1:0-4540 GCF_020247025.1 Microcystis sp. M109S1 | reverse complement strand
GGATTAAGTAGCGTGGGGCGCACGCAAACTTTAAACGCTTCGGGAGAGATTCCCTCTTGGTTGGTTGGAGAAATCCTGCTTGCTAACGGAGACTCAATGAACGAAGAATCCCCGTCTCTTTAGAGCGGGGAGCGTCAACAAGAGAAACCCATGTTGTTCAAAATTTTAGTAATTCTCCACAGCCTAGGGGCGACCGTCTGGGCCGGTGGACATTTATTGCTGGCAGTCACCGTTCTACCCCAGACCCTCAAAAACCGAGAACCAGACCGAATTCGTCAATTTGAGCAATATTTTGAGGTTTTTGGGTTATCTGCTTTATTGTTGCAGGTAATAACGGGCCTAGGACTGACTTGGATTTATTTGCCCGGTTTTCGTAATTTTTGGTCATTTGATAGTTTTTTATCGGTTTATATAGGCATTAAGTTAGCTTTACTGCTATTAACTCTCATCTTGGCCCTTCATTCCCGCTTTTTTCTCATTCCTAAACTGAGCGAGGAAAACTTAAATTTCCTCACCCTGCACATAGTCGCCGTCACCACTCTAGCAGTATTGTTCGTCATTTTTGGCGCTGGCATCCGTTTGGGGGGGGGCTTGACCTAGGCCTCGACCATTAGTTTTTAGCGGTTCAGCAGTCTGGAGACCTTTCTAGGCTAGGTTTGGCGAAAACGCGAAAATACTGTAATCTGGGCAAGGGATCACAGGGGGTCACTTCCCCCACCTAACCCTTGCCATGCTGCTTTTGACAAGGATGGAGACATCAAAAAAATTTTAGGACCCGCTGCGGCTGGGTAGTCAGTGGCAGTAAAATTAAAATGCTCGTGGATTCGGTCTGACGGGGATATCTCCCCTAACCCCTGATTCAGAGAGGACTTAGAGGAAGGGTCGTCCGGTTAAGTTGAGTGGAAGCGAGGCTCTTCCATACAAGTATCAAATCTGGGAGAATTATCTAAATAAACATCAACTGCTTTAGGAGAACCCAATCATGTCTATTGTCTTTCAATTTTTTCTCATTGCCCTAGTTTTATTTTCCTTGCTGATGGTGATTGGTGTCCCCGTTGCCTATGCTTCCCCCCAAAACTGGGACCAATCGAAACCCCTTCTCTATGTGGGTTCGGCAATTTGGGCGATTTTAGTCGTTGCCGTCGCTATTTTAAACTTTTTAGTGATTTAGTCTTGATCAGGAGTCGGGAGACTATTTTTATTTATTCTCCCCACTCCCTTCTCCCCCACTCCCCACTCCCTAACCCCTAACCCCTTCTACCTATGACTGTTTTTGAGGGAAATTTTACCGAGGATATATCCTCTTGGCGCTTTGCGATCGTGATTGGTCGTTTTAACGATCTCGTCACTGATAAACTGTTATCAGGCTGTCAAGACTGTCTCAAGCGTCACGGGGTTGATGTCAATCCCGATGGCACTCAAGTGGATTATATCTGGGTACCCGGTAGCTTTGAAGTGCCAATGGTAGCCCGTCAAGTCGCCCTTTCCCACCGTTACGATGCCGTCATTTGTCTAGGGGCAATTATTCGCGGCCAAACGCCCCATTTTGATTACGTTGCCGCCGAGGCTGCTAAGGGTATTGCTGCGGCCGCTTTTCAGACAGGTGTTCCCGTTGTCTTCGGTATTCTCACCACTGATACTCTACAACAGGCCCTCGAACGGGCCGGTATTAAAAGTAATTTGGGCTGGAATTATGGCCTATCTGCCCTAGAAATGGCTAGTCTCATGCGTCAATTGCGCCCCCGGGATGAAGATAAACCCCTAGAATTATTGAAAAATAATCCCCAACAGGCACTGATGGAAGGCTAAGAAAATTCCCCCGGCATTTAGGATTTTAGTTGTCCCCACTCCCGGAGTTCCACTGATGAGCGAAGCTGAACAGAACAAATATATTAACCAACTCAGACGGCAATTAGTCAACGCTGTCGAGAGAATCAAGACTCTGGAATTAGATTTAGAACCAGAGGGGCGGATTACGGAAGCTTTTGAGGCTATGGAACGCCATATCGATGAAAAATTCGCCGCAGTGGATGAAAAATTCGCCGCAGTGGACGAAAAATTCGCCGCCATTGACAAGCGTTTTGATCGCTTGGAACATCAGTTCAACCGACTACAGGCTAAGATAGAAGTGGTTCTCGAAGCTATTACCGGTTTGGGGGATTTGCCAGAAGATGAATCATTGTAAAAAAATGCTCCAAACTACTTGACAAGTGGTCTGAGATTTGGCACACTTATAGAAGTGTAAAAAAAAGCTTGCGGGCATAGCTCAGTGGTAGAGCGTCACCTTGCCAAGGTGAATGTCGCGCGTTCGAATCGCGTTGCCCGCTTGAAAAAATCTTGAAATATACCTTAAGGTCAGGATGAATAATTTAGGGATATCCCTTAAGATGGGAATTACCCGTGAGCAATAGGGTTGAGGATTTTGGGCAACCGTTGAATACCTTAGCCATTGACCACGAGCGACTAAAAACAACCGTTTATAAACAAAAATTTAGCTTGTGCGACCGCATAAATATACCAAAATCGACCAACACCAAGACTATCCTTGTCCCTGTCGTCGGAAAGGGACATTATGCCCGATTTTATTGACCGATGCCTTTGGCTGCGATCGCTGTCAACAGATATTTGTGGTACAGGAAAACGGCCAAATTATCGAACAATTAGCCCCCCACTATCCCTATAAACGCACTTGGCGCTGGACGGGATTTCGTTGGGTGAGTACGAATCAGCGCCTTGGGGAAGGAGTCTTGCCCCTGATGATGGGGATAATTCTGTTATTATCGATCGTCTGGCTACCGTTAATCTTGAAATCACCGCCGGGGGTAAGCGTGATTTTTGGGGCAATTCTAGTTATGCTATTAGTTATTTTGCCCGCATTCATCTTTTGGTTAGCCTATCGACGCTAGACAAGAATCTATGATCGAAAGTTCCCCCAAAACCCCCCCGACGATCTTTAAGCAAGCATACAATGCTTTTCTGGATCTGGGTCAATTCAATGGCAACGAAAGAAATCGCGGGGTAATCGCGATCGCTAATGGCATTAAAACTGGCTTTGATCGCATTTTAGAAGCCAATACCCTCGATTTAGAGGTCAGTCGAGAGATGGCCGTCTCAGAACAAATGATTCGCTGGTTACGGTTAACTCCCGAACGTTTAGAGACGACGGTGGAGGTATTGCAACAACTAGCGGAAGCATCGGATCCGCTGCAACAGGTAATTAACGCGGCCTATCAACTTAATCCGTCCCAAACCTATTGCCAAAGGATGCCTTTAGGAGTGATTGCCTTAGTCTATGAAGGTTTTCCCGAATTAGCGATGGTAGCGGCGGGATTTTCCCTAAAAAGTGGCAATAGTTTGATTATTCGCGGTTCCAATGCCTCTAGTCATTCCGATGGAGTGATTACGGAAATTATCCAAGAAGCATTGGAAGATGTGGGTTTACCGGTGGATTGTGTTAGTGGTTTACCCTGTGATTCTAGTCCCTCCCTAGAGGAGTTGGTGACGCAGGAAAATTATGTTAATTTGATTATTCCCTACGGTCGCCCTAGTTTAATCGGTCAGGTGAGTCAATTGGCCACGGTTCCCGTTTTGCGCGCGGCCATGGGAAACTGTTATTTGTATTGGTCTCCTAGTGGCGATTTGGAGTTAGCCCGTCAGGTAATTATCGATAGTCATGGCAGCATACCCGATCCGGTTAATGCGATCGAAAAAGTTTTAATTAGTCCCCATCAGAATTCTTCGACTTTAAGTCGTTTGTTTAAAAGTTTGCAGGAAAAAGGCTTTAAATTGCGAGGAGATACCCGATTAGCGGCGGATTTTCCGGAACATTTAACCATTGCTACCGATAATGATTGGCAAAGACCCTATTTAGAAAAAACGGTGGCCTTTAGGTTAGTGGATACCCTAACTGATGCGATCGCTTGGATAAATAAGTATAGTAGCGGTCATGCCGATTGTATTGTCACCGAATCCTATCGAGAAAGTCGTCAATTCGCCATGGAGTCCGATAGTGCTTTAGTTTATATCAATTCTTCACCCCGATTTGATCGCAATCCCAAACAGGGAGAATCGGTATTTTTGGGCATTTCCAACCAAAAAGGCCAGCGCCGGGGGTTAATCAACCTAGAAACCTTTACCACCCTTAAACAGGTGGTGCAGGGGTAGTTTTGGTGAACTGGGTATTGTTAAGTTAGCTAAAAAAGCAGATAACCCTGACTGTTCTCAGTGCCGCAGTTCCGGCGTCCCCTTATCGACCTAGACTAATTTAGGGTTTGCTGAAAAAGTTTGTTGGTGGGGTTAGGAGTCAGGACTCAAGTTTAGACTAATTTGAGCAATAGTCAGTACAAAAGAACTGCTTGAGCAGAAAAAACGGGAAATCAAGTAAGATTACTAAATTTCCCGAAAATGACTTGGAAAAACTGGCAGCAATTTCGAGAAGCGGCCTATAAACTCTTAGGAACAGGCAAAGACGCGGTAATGGACTTGATGGACGCAGTGTTAGTAACCCGAAGTGTCCATTCCTTTGCGGAACTGTCTATGT
>NZ_JADBRW010000102.1:0-17184 GCF_020247025.1 Microcystis sp. M109S1 | reverse complement strand
TGTCTCTTATGCAGACTTTCGAGTTCAAGGGTTCAACTCAATCGAGCCATTCACTACCGCCCACTCAGGGGATTCAAACCAATTTTATTTTAACATAAAGCCGTCCTAAAAGGACGGGGCTTTAACCCAAAATTTTGGTAAGATATCTTCAGTTTGAATTGTTTAGGCTCGCAATCCTAGATGAGAATAAATTTCGGTAGCTTTTGCGGCAATCTCAGGAAATTAACGGTTAACTATATGAATTCTGCTAAAATTATCGCCATTATCACGGGAGCAATTTCGATTTTAATCGCCGTTGCCTATTTAATCCTAGTCCAGATTCTCGACTTTCGTAGCGAGATGATTCCCGCTCCCCTAGAAGTTATTTTTCCCGGATGATAAAAATCGGGGTTGAAAATGTTTCAACCCCAGAAAAAGCAATTTTTGAGCCGATTAACCCACTGATTGTAATACTAAATCCGGTTATTAAAAACTGATTATTTATTGCCTATTGCCTGTAAAGTGGCGGGTTGCATCAAAAGAGTTCCTCTGCCCTTATTGCCGGGGTCGTCTTTGCCAAGCAACAACTAATTTAATTTCCTCATAACTATAATTATCTCCCAGATTTTCTTTAAGAGTTTTCAGGGATCGATCGCCCACTTTTTTGATCACTAAACGAATATATTCCTGTTTATTTTTAGAGACTAACTGATTAATATCAATTTCGTAACCCGCTTCCAGCAATTTAGCTAAATGTTCATAGATTGTTGAGACTTTTAAGCTTCTTTTGCGAGCGATTTCTTCCGCATTCAACCCATCTTGATAGTATTGGAGAGTGAGCAATTGAGTAGAGGGAAGACTATCCTGACAAAAATCATTAATTGCCGCTATAAATATATCCCCATACTGTTGTACTTTACTGTGTACTACTCCAGAAATTTGACGAAACTCCCCTAAACTCCGGGGTTTTGATTGGGCCATCAAACGCAGACTAGAATCATGGAAAATAACGTAGGGAGGAACCCCTTGACTATCGGCAATTTTTTTCCGCAGTTGCCGCAAGCGATCGAATAATAAATCACTTTCCAGCGTATTGGGATTGTCGTCTCCCAAGATTTGACCGTTAGCTTTTTGGGGGACGGCAATAAACACGGAACGTTGTTTCCGCATCACTTCCCAACTGTGTTGATTAAGTTTCAAGATTCTAAAATCGTCTTCAGTTTCTACTAATAGATTTTGCTGGACAAGGGAACGACTTAAACGTTTCCACTCCTCCACAGTTTTATCTTTACCGATGCCATAAGTAGATAATAAATGATGTTGATATTGGGTGATTCTTTCACCTTTTCCTCCCCTCAGTACGTTGATTATGTGCATCATACCGAATTTCTGTCCCGTCCGCGCCACACAGGATAAAAATTTTTGTGCTTCGATCGTCCAATCCTGGTTATTTGTACCATTCCGACAGTTATCACAGTTACCACAGTTACCCGCAAAACTTTCTCCAAAGTAACCTAGTACGCTCGATCTTCTACATTCAGTCCCTTCAGCATAATCTAACACCTGTCGCAATTGTTGACGAGCTTTCTGTTGTTCATTTTGCTCGGTTTTTTGGTTAATAAAATACTCAATTTTTCTGGCATCTGCAAAGCTAAAAAAGAGGGTACATTTAGCTGGTTCTCCGTCCCTACCCGCACGGCCAGATTCTTGATAATATCCCTCTAAATTGCGGGGTAAATCGTAATGAATGACAAAGCGCACATCGGGTTTATTAATCCCCATACCGAAGGCAATTGTCGCCACCATAATCTGCACATCATCCCGAATAAAACGGGTTTGATTTTTACTTCTTTCCCGATCCTCCATACCGGCGTGATAGGGTAGGGCATTAATACCATCTTTTTGTAACTGTTCTGCAACTTTATCGACGGTTTTGCGGCTGATACAGTAAACTATTCCTGCTCCTTTTTGTCCTTTAATATATTGATACAATTGCTGATAAGATTTACTGGTTTTAGGTTGAACTTCATAATAAAGATTAGGACGATTAAAACTAGCAATATGAATGGAAGTATCTCGCAATCCTAATTGTTGGATAATATCTTCTCTAACCTGTTGGGTAGCGGTGGCAGTTAAAGCCAAAATTGGCACGGAGGGAAAGCGTTGACGAACTTGTTTAATTTGTCGATATTCAGGTCGGAAATCATGACCCCAATCGGAGACACAGTGAGCTTCATCCACTGCTAAACAGGCTAAACCGAGGTAATTATCAATAACAGCTAAAAAGTCTAAAAAACTAGGCGATAATAATCTTTCTGGGGCGACATATAACAGTTTAATTTTTCCTTGCAGGATTAAAGATTCTCTTTCTCTGACTTGTTTAGCGTTTAAAGTGCTATTGAGAAATGTTGCCCCGATGCCATTATCAGCTAAAGCAGTTACCTGATCCTGCATTAAAGCAATTAGGGGAGAAACCACCACCGTCACCCCTTTTTTGATTAAAGCGGGTAGCTGAAAACAGAGAGATTTACCGCCTCCGGTAGGCATAATTACTAATAAATCCTGATTGTTTAAAGCAGCCTCAATTATTTGGCGTTGATTCGGTCGAAATTGATCGTAGCCAAAGTGATATTTTAAGGCTTTTTCTAAAGAGTCAATTGCAGCCATTGAACAAGGGGAAAAATATTTTTATAGTAGTTATTTTAAGGTTAGGGATTTAAGTAATCAGTAGTCAGTAATCAGCGATCGGTAAAAAGAAAGCTGATAGCCAAAACAACTGACTTTAAGATTGTCTCACCTGATCGGGAACACCAACAAAGGAGAGATTGGCTAATTTTTTCAGATTTTGACAGCGCAATAACTCGTTAAAATTGAGACTCGATCGCCCCTCAATTTCAGCTATAGTCTCAATAGCCGATAATAAACCCTTAGCGGCCTCGGTTTCCGTGTAACCGCGTCTAACGGCCACTTTTAGGGCCGCTTCATCTGCGTCTAATTCCCGTTGGGGGCTGCGTTTTTCCCGCCAAATCCGGTTAATTGCCAAGGCAGTTAAACCCCCTGCTACTGCCATACCGACGGCATCGGTTTGCAGGGTTTCCACGGTTAAACCGATGATACCAGCTAGAGCAATTACTCGATCGAGATCGGGTTTAAACCATTTTACTGCCGTTAAAACAGAGACGGCCCGTAACAAGACTAGATCCCGTTGGGGTCTTGATAATTGCCGCCAGAGGTCAAAATTAATTTGAATTGGTCTGACCCCTCTTTGCCAAGGTAGGGGAAAATTAGTTTCGATTACCTTGGTGCTTTCGGGTTTGCTGACAATGCGCGTCATCATCCGTCCCGAAGCAGGCATGAGGTCTAGTAAATGACTAATCTCGTTGTCTTGGTTCATCGATCGCCAGCCAATAGTCTTCGATCATTGAGTATAATCGCTTTCTGAGCTAATATCTCTTTTCCGACAATTTTCTCAAAGTTGAGTTTTGTTAAGATAGAAAAAACGCCGGGGTTTGCCGACGGAAGGGACAAGGGGAGCAAAAATCGCTTCTCCCTACTCTGCTATACCTTTTCCACAGGATTTAGTATTCAATTTTGCACGATTAATTATAAGCTAACTAGGAGAATTTTTATGCCAAGTAAAATAAAAACTTGCCCCTTCACCTGAGCGGGATTCTATCCAAATTCTCTCTCCTTGATTATCAAGAATTTTTTTGACAATTGATAGACCTATGTCTGTATTTTCGGTTTGATCTCGCTCAAAAATTTTTCCTTGATATTCGGGAGCGATACCCGGTCTATTAACTGACAACTGATAACTGCTATAAACCACCCCAAACTAATCGGGCTGCCCAAAAGGGAATTAACAAAAATAAAGCGATAAAATCAGCCCATCTTAACTTTAATTCGTGCCAGCGTACTTGATGCTGATTGGGACTGGTAAAACCGCGAACCTCCATAGCGATCGCTATTTGTTCGGCGCGCAAAAGCAAATTATCTAGTAATTTTTCCACTACTGTTAACCAGACGTTTAAACTCTTTTTAATCCCTAATTTTTGCCAATCGATCGCCCTAGTTCGCACTGCCCTAGCTAGATTTTGGACTTCTTCTAAAACCAGAGGAATAAAGCGCAAAGAGAGGGTCAGAGTCAGAGAAATTTCCGTCACCGGCACATTAAATCGCCGTAAAGGACTCATTAAATTCTCTAAACCTTCGGTAATTTCTTCCGGGGCTGTCGTCAACAAAAAGAGATTAGTGCTATAAATTAAAGTAAAAACTAAGGTACTAATTCTCACTGCTAATTCCAAAGAACGTCGGGTAACAAATAAACGACCTCTATCCCATAAAACATACTGATAATCACTTGCTGGCGGTAAATTAAGCCCTTCATCGGGTAAACGCGGCTGAATACTCACCGCTAAACCATCGGGAGTGATAGCAGTAATCAGAAAGACGATAATCGCTAAAAATATCAGCCAGCCCATCTGTTGCCGCCAGACGCGGGGGGGAATAGGTGCAAGCAGGGTTAACAACATTAACAATCCCACCAAAGCTAAACGCCACCAAGCATTAGCTAATAAAGGTGCTGCTAAAAAAGTCATTAACCAGATAAATTTTACCCTGGCATCTAGTTGATGTAGTCGGGTAATCGGTTGATCGAGATAAAGACCGATGGGCAAACTTCGCAATAAATCCATAAATTAGACCTTGGTGGCTCTATTAACCGTTTTTTCCACTTCTCGCGCCGGTTTGCCGCGCCAGATTAAGCGGATCGGGGTTCCTTTAAAGCCTAACTGTTGCCGGAATTGCCCTTCGATGTAACGGCGATAGTTATCATTAAAGCGCTGGGGATCGTTAACGAAAAGGGCGATCGTGGGGGGTTGACTCGACACTTGCGTGCCATAGTATAGTTTCCCCTGTTTTCCGCCCCTGGTGGTGGGGGGATTGTGCCACTTCACCGCATCTTCGATCACATCGTTGATTACCGAGGTACTGACGCGACGACGGTGAGATTCGGCGGCAATATCGACTAATTCGAGGATTTTGGTGACTCTTTGCCCCGTCATGGCGCTGACAAAGATCATTTCTGCCCAATCCATAAAATACAGCCGATCTTGGAGCATTTTGGTATAAGTATTGATAGTGTAGGTGTCTTTCTCCACCGCATCCCATTTATTGACTACTAGCACCACCGCGCGCCCTTCTTCAATGATTCGTCCTGCCAATTTTAAATCCTGTTCAGTGACACCATCTAGCACATCGATGACGAATAGTACCACATCAGACCGGCGAATTGCCTTAAAAGCACGGTTAATACTGAAAAATTCGGCTCCATAGTCCACATTCTTCTTACGGCGAATGCCAGCGGTGTCAATTAACCGATAAACCTGTCCTTCTCGTTCAATTAAAGTATCGATCGAGTCTCTAGTGGTTCCCGAAATCGGACTAACGATCGCCCGTTGTTGTCCGGTTAAAGCATTGAGGAGACTAGATTTACCCACGTTAGGACGACCGATAATTGCCACTTTAATTTCTTCATTTTCGGGAATTTCCGCCGCGGGTGGCAAATATTTAATCACCGCATCGAGTAGTTCTCCTGTACCAGAGCCGTGAATGGCCGAGATGGGGAAGGGTTCACCGATGGCTAATTCCCAGAATTCCGTCGCTTGCAGGATACCCTGTTCCACCGATTCACATTTATTGACGGCCAAAAGTATCGGTACATTTTGCTGTCGTAACCAAGCGGCAATTTCTCGATCGCCGGCGGTAATTCCCCCTTGCCCATCGACGACAAAAATCGCCACACTTGCCTCTGCTAGGGCGATTAAAGCCTGTTCGCGGATTAAAGGGAGAAATTCGCTGTCATCGTTAAAAACTAGCCCCCCTGTATCGACAATTTGAAAATCTCGATCGCACCAGAAAGCTGGTTGATAGGTGCGATCTCTGGTAATCCCGGGTTGATCGAAAACGATCGCCTGTTGATCTCCAGCGATACGATTGACGAGGGTGGATTTGCCCACATTGGGACGACCGATAATAGCGACGACAGGCAGTTTCATAAAGGGAGGAGGGGACGGAAATTAAAGACCCAATATTCTATCATAGCGATTTGCGATCGAACTTGGTTGATTGATAGCGTTTCTCATAAGTGTGTAAACGTTTAGGCAGCAAATAGGGAGCCAAATGCCTGAAATCACCGACTAACAAGGTCTTTAGTCCCTTGTGCCAAGGCAAGGGTCAATCCTAACCAACCTTATAACTGTTGAGAAGGGAGAAAAAGCTGACGGCTAAAATAACTGATCACTGCCTTTTTCTAGGATTGAGAATCAGAATCCACCTCTGTCTTCACTTCGGGGATAATATCGGGTCTTTGGGCATCTTCCCAACCGACCGGGCGTTTAGAATTGTACCAAGCGATCGAACCGATGGTGACAGCAGCGAGAAAACCGACCACATAAACTGCTACAAAATAAACGGGGAATTTGCCACTGGCCACTTCTAGGAGTAGATACATAATTTTTTCACGATTAAGCTTTTAATTTGTATATCTTAACAGAATCGGCCTCCTCATCCCTATTCTCGATCGCTACTGGTCCACCAACCGGAAGGCAGCCAAATACCGCCATGAAAAGCTATTTTTGCTGGTGTCATCATATATCCCCAAGCTTCGCCGATCAATTCTCGCTCTAGATTATAAATAGGAATTCTGCGACGCTGATACTCGTTTTCTTCTGGATATCTGCCGGGTTGATAATCTTCCAAACCATCCAAAAGCCCAATATCATAATCTGCGTTAAAAGTCAATAAAATTCCCTTCACCCAGCCATCCCCCTCGGTCAGTCCGGGATAACCGAGGGCGGTAAGATGGTATAAATGCCCCTTTGTGTAGGCGGTTTTAGAGTTGATCACTTTTCCCGCACAGTAGGCAGAATAGTTACTCTCCTTAGGTTTCAGTGTTCCATAAACAAAAACTTCCATCATCGGTCCAATTGTGCCGCTACTCCTCCTAATAGGATATCGCGAACAAATTGACTGGCTAAAAGTTCGTGGGGAAAACCAAGGGAAATGGCGCTGATATTATCGAGTCGTTGCAGTTGTTCCCCAGTCAGGTTAAAATCCACACAGGCTAAATTATCCTGCAATTGGGACAATTTTCGAGCGCCAATGATAGGAATTAGGGAGTTAGGGCGATTTCTTAGCCAATTTAATGCCACTTGTGCCGGTGATTTCTCAATTTCTCTGGCAATCTCTAGGACAGTCTCGGCAATTTTTAAATCGCGATCAAAAATTTGAAAAGGTTGGTCGGTCATGCTTAAACGTCCATCGACGGGGTTGGGTTGATTATATTTTCCTGTTAAAACTCCTCCTCCCAGGGGACTCCAAGCTGTCACCCCGATATTTAATGCTTTGGCCATGGGCAATAATTCCCGTTCGGGGGTGCGTTCCTTGAGAGAATATTCTATTTGTAGTCCGATAAAGGGTGTCCATCCCCGCAGGGTGGCCAGGGTGTTCCCTTGGGAGACAATCCAAGCAGGACTGTCAGAAATGCCGATATAAAGCACTTTTCCCATCCTGACCAAATCATCGAAAGCGCGCATCACTTCTTCGATAGGAGTGAGAGAGTCCCAAAGATGAAGCCAGAGTAAATCGATGTAATCAGTACCTAAACGCTTTAAACTAGCTTCTACCGCTTGAAAGAGGTTTTTTCGATGATTTCCGCAAGCATTGACATCGCCGGGGCGCGTGTTGAGAGAATATTTCGTGGCGATTACCCATTTTTCTCGATCGCCCTTGACAAATTCCCCCACTAATGTTTCACTGGTTCCGTTAGTGTAGAGATTAGCAGTATCGAGAAAATTGCCGCCCGCTTCCGCAAAAGCCCGAAAAACCGCCCGACTTTCCTCTTTATCCGCTCCCCAACCCCAATCTTGCCCGAATGTCATCGTTCCTAGACATAGTTCCGAAACTCGCAGACCACTATTACCTAAAAGTTTGTAACGCATAATTAACTAAAATTTTGAATAAGAAGTTAATTATAATTGAATTTGATCGACATTTTTGCTAAGTACATTTGGTACAATTTTGACAAGTTAACCCTGGCCTTATTGGTTAATCATTTTAGATGTGTAATCAATTTTGCTTAGGTACTTAGCAGACTCAGGCTATTTAGAAACAGCCCAAGAACGCACTTCACCTAAAGTTACAGGAGTGCGATCGCTAACATCAATGGTAAAGCGAAATACTCGTTTAGCTCGCAGACCATTTTCGGGATCGAAGAATTTTAATTTCACATCCCAGCATTCACTTCCGTAGCGACAGAAGGGGCTTTTTTCTACTTCAATACTGTGTAATTCCATTCCCATTGCTACTGCTTGGGAGAAGGTTTGTACAGCTTGAAAAGCGTTAGTAGCCGCAAAATTTAAAGCGCGATCGCGTGCTATTTGTCCTAAATTTCGTAAGTCATAATAAATGCGATTCAAGAAACTGGTCAGAGAACGCCGCATCCTCGCTTCATCGGCGATTTCATGTTCCGCGCTAACAGTTTCTATCGCTGATTCAATCAAAGTATTAACTTTCCAGCCATACATTCCTCGCGGACTATTAACTTTGATGACCGGAACAATTTGACCAGAAAATAGTTTCACAGTTTCATCGGTAAGAATGCCCGGAATACTCACTCTTTCAACATAATCTTCGTCAGCTTCTGGCAATATTTGACCCGCTAACATATATTGCATGACTTGATAAATCTCAGCGGCAAAAGCTCCCACTGGTTTAATTGCATAGATGGGAGTTAGTTCTAAATTAACTGTCCAAATTAAAGACTTAGTTTCTGATAGATTACTTTCTAAATAATCTACCATTTGTCGTGCATCGTAGGGATTGGATGGTAATTCAATATTATCGATCGTGATGGTTGGCATTAACTGTTTAAAAGTATCCCGACGCGCTTCTGTTCCGAAATCATAACCTAAAGTTCCTAACACATAAACGAGGTTTGAGCGTTGACTAGGAACAACATTATTTAGGACAATATTGTTATGTGCTTGATGATTTTTTATTAATCCAGTTGAGGAAATATTTTCTGAAGCATTGCTAGGAGCGATCGCTGGTTGTCTTGTTGCTGCTGTTGAAATGGTTGCAGTTATTCCCTGATTCGCTATCTCGGTTGAACAAGAGGGAATAACCGAGGTTGTCACTGTCACTGGAATTACCGTCGATTCTATGATATTATTCGACGAATTGTTATCCGCTTCAACAGTTTGTAATTTCTCTCCTGTCAGCAATTCATAAGCTCCAGAGATGTTGATTTTTCCTAACAGACAGCGTTCTGGTTCTTCTACTTCATTAGGATCACAGGGAATGGCACTATTAGTCAAGGCGGCTCTTACTGCTTCCGCATCAGGAGATAAACCCTGTTCTAATTGTAAACTCATTAATAAAGCGGCCGTTCCTGTCACAATTGGAGCAGCGCAGCTAGTCCCTTTTTTGCGGATAGGGTCATCAGTTCCGGGTTGAGATCCTAGAATATTCTCTCCGGGAGCAAGAATCCCTTGAGTCGCATATTTACCACCAAAATTACTGAATTTAAATGGCTCTCCTGTATCTTTCATCGCTCCTACTGTCAGGACATTTTCTAATACCGCAGGAATGCACCAACACTCTCCTTTATCATTACCACCAGGAGCAATAACGAGTATATTATTATCCTGTGCTTGACGAATCGCTTTATCAATAAATTCGTGAGCTAATCCGCTTTGAGTTGGGTGACAAGCGGCACAATGAATAATATTCACTCCCTGTTCAATTGCGTTACTAATCGCCCGGGAAAGATTGAGAGGATTGATAAAATCTTCATTCCCATAAGCAATGGGAATATTAATCACCGTTGCGTTAGGAGCAATCCCTTCTACCGGTGAATCTGGCTGTCCACAAATGGTGCTGATAATATGGTTAGCATGGAAGCGCAAATGCAAACTGTGGCGGATATTTTCATCTGGAATCGCCTCCTTAAACATTTCCTCTTTTTCTTCATCACTTTTGCCACTTTTTTCTACATCTAAAAAGGCTTGTAAGTGTTGGGGATCGATGGGAAATTCTTCGGACCAATAAGGATTAATACGGGTAATATTTGCTCCTTGAAAACAGGCTCGATCTAAGTCAACTGGTCCATCAAGAACGGCGATTTTGATGCGTGGATCGCCTTTGGTATGGGAGCGAAGAGCGGTCATTCCGGGGATAGCATTGAGATCAGGCATAGTTTGTACAGATTTTCAAGAACAGTTATAGAATAAAAGCTAGATAACAAAAATAGGGGAATTAAAGATGAGTTCAATCACCCAAACGGTACAATCCTCAACCACAATTCAGGAACCTTCTGCAACGGTGTATTGCGATTCCCCTTTACCCGACCACACCCAACTCCCCGATAAAGATGGAAGTTTTGTGAAAAACTATCAAGAGCCTCCCCAAGCAGACCTTTTAACGGATACTATTACACCCCTTTTAGAACAATTACATCCTGATGGTAATTACTGCCTAGGTCGAGATTGTGGGATTTATTGGCGATTGCCAGAGCATCCAGAATCTCTAGAAAAGGGTGCTGTTGCTCCCGATTGGTTTTATGTTCCCCATGTCCCCACGACTATTGATGGTCAAGTTCGCCGTTCCTTTGTGATGTGGAAAGAAACCATTGAACCGGTTATTGCCTTAGAATTTGTCTCTGGCAATGGTGAAGAAGAACGGGATAAAACGCCTGTTAAGGGTAAATTTTGGATCTATGAGCGAGCGATTCAAATTCCTTTTTATGGAATTTATGAAGTTAACAAGGCCCAGATCGAGATGTATCAGTTAGTTAATGGTCGTTACCAAAAAATGACTCCTAATCAGCGCGGTCATTATCCTATTGTTCCTTTAAAGGTAGAGTTAGGAATTTGGCAAGGAGAATACCAAAATCAATTCTTTCCCTGGCTTCGCTGGTGGGATGGGGAAGGTAACTTGTTGTTAACTTCCCAGGAATCTACTGAACAGGAACGACAACGAGCCGAACAGGAACGACAACGAGCCGAGCGGGAACGACAACGAGCCGAGCGCCTAGCGGAACAGTTAAGGGCATTAGGGATAGAACCTGAAGATTAAGGGAAGGTGTTTAACACCAAATTCGACCCCGACGAAACGGCGGATCATTGGGATTCGCCTTGCGGTCTTGGAACATCAATTTCCAGCGTCCGTAATCTTCTAACCCAGTTGCGGGAATATATTTAGCTTTAGGTTGAGTTGTTTCCTGTGGTTGAATGTTGGATTTTTTTGTTTCTGGTTGCTCAACATTCGGATTGGTTTCTGATTGCTTAGAACTTTTAGAGTTAGCCATTGTTTGATTTCCTCCAGTGTTTTTTGTTAGGTTTTAGAAGTCGAGACTAATAACGAAAACCGCCAAAAGAGGACATTTTTAGATAGCCATAGTGAGGGTATTGAAATTGTGCCGGATCGTTGTAGTTAGCCCCATGAACTAACTTAACCAAGATAGATACTAAATCTTCCCCATCGCCATGAACAATATCAACACATTCGTGGGGATGAATAAAATGGGGACGTTTGACGGGAGCAGACTGTTTGGGAAGTCTCATGGTTGTTTTGGGGTAAATAGATAGAGTTTAGGGGAGAGGACTAATAAGGAGAAGACCAGGAACGAACCTCGCCCAAGGTGACAGGAATTAAGTCACTCACATCTATAGTAAAACGGAAGACTTTACGAGCGCGGCGGCTATTTTCCGGGTCGAAGAATTTTAACTGTACATCCCAACAATCGCTATCCAGCCGACAGAAAGGACTCTTAGAAACATTAATACTATCTAACTCCATCCCAGCACCCACAGCCTCAGAAAAAGTTTGCGCTGCTTGGAAAGCATTGGTCGCGGCAAAATTGAGGGCGCGGTCTTGGG
This sequence comes from Microcystis sp. M109S1, assembly GCF_020247025.1. Lineage (NCBI taxonomy): Bacteria > Bacillati > Cyanobacteriota > Cyanophyceae > Chroococcales > Microcystaceae > Microcystis > Microcystis sp. M109S1. The sequence goes on along the minus strand of NZ_JADBRW010000102.1, from coordinate 5,266 downwards.
AAGTTTGCCCTAAATTGCGTAAATCGTAGTAGATGCGGTTGAGGAAACTACTCAGAGTGCGGCGCATTTGGCTTTCTTGGGCTTCTGTTTGTTCTGCACCAACAGCTTCTATTGCCGCACTGACTAAAGTGTTAACGTGCCAACCATAAATTCCCCGGGGGCTATCCGGTTCAATGACGGGAACAACTTGTCCTGAGAACAGGCGTACTGTGCGCCCAGTAATCCGTCCCGGAATACTGACACGCTGGATATATTCGGGGCTGTCTTCCGCTTGCACTTGTCCCGAAAGCAGTTCCTGTAAAGCCGAATAAACTTCGCGGGAAAAAGAGCCGAGGGGTTCAATGGCGTAAATTGGGGTAAGTTCCAGGTTCAGGGTCCAGATTAAGGATTTGGCTTCTGAGAGGTTATCGGCTAAATAATCCACCATCTGGCGGGCATCGTAGGGGTTAGAGGGAACTTCAATCCCTCCAATTACGGCGGTGGGCATCAGTTGTTTAAATGTGTCCCGACGGGCTTCTGTACCGAAATCATAGCCCAAAGTGCCAATGGCATAGACGATTCCACCAGCGGGTTCAGCAGCTTGGCTAGGGGTGACAGATTTAGTGGTAGTTTCAGGCATGGATACTCCTTGAGAGGTTGTTACAGGGTTGGGAATTTGGGCGGCAACAACGGGGATTGCCGGTGCGCTGGTTGCGGCACTCAGTTCGAGATTTTGGCGTTGAACCTCGGTGGTTTCAGGTGTACCACCGCAGCCGCAGCCGGAAGCTTCTACTGTTGCTTGGGTTTCTATGGTTTCGGACATGGTTTCTCCGGTTAGGTGTTTAATTGCCCCCGAAATGTTCAACAGGCCGGCTAAACATTTTGGTTCGTTTTCACTGTTTGTCAAGGGACAGGGAAGGGCGCTTTTTAGTAGTGCTTCCCTGACTGCGTGGGGATTAGGTGTTTCTCCCCGCTGCACTTGCAAACTGAGTAATAAAGCCGCTACTCCTGCTACGATGGGCGCAGCGAAGCTAGTGCCACTCATTTGTATTGTCCCGCCGCCCGGTTTTGCCCCTAAGATATTTTCTCCAGGGGCAAGGATGCCTTGATTTTGGTAGGTTTCCCCCCAATTACTAAAGTCGAGGGGATGCCCTCTAGCATCAACAGCACCCACTGCTAGGACAGCAGGAAGGGCGGCTGGAACATGGAGGCACTCGCAACCATCATTTCCAGCAGCCGCAACGATAAGAATATTTCTCTGGCTACACATTTCAATGGCACGCTCTAGCCAGTCTTCTGCTTCTCCCATATCGGTGAGCGCCCCCCCACTAATACTGATAATGTGCGCTCCATTTTCGGCGGCTTGTTCAATCGCACGGGCTAAATCTAGTTGAGATAGTCGCCGTCGGTCATCGGAAAAAACTGGCACGAGTAAACCGTGACACTGAGGGGCAATTCCTTCGATTTCTGTATTAGGCTGTCCAAAAATTAAACTAGCAATATGAGTCCCATGGGTGGACATCTGCCCACTGGTTGCACCATGTAATACTAAGGTGGGCAGTCGAGTTAATTTTGCTCCCTGAAAACAGGGATGTTGAGTATCTACGACACCATCAAGAATGGCAACAGTAATCTCTGGGGAACCCTGGGTTAGTTTGTGTAATGCTTGCAATCCTGGAATCATAATTCTTATTCTGATATTTTTTTGACAAAAGATTTATGTTGGATTGTAGCTATTCCCAATTGTACAACTTCTAAAACCCTGGCTAAATTACCCGCTAATAAAGCATCTCTACCTAACCATAATCCAGGAAATATTTGAGAACATAATATTCCTTCTGCATTAGGTTCAAGTGTAACATATTTTTCGTCATTTAAGACAAACCAATCAAATTCTTCATCCAATACTCGCCAGACTAAATATTCTTGCACTTGATGGCAGCGATAAACCTTAAGCTTTTGATGCAAGTCAAGGGAGACGGTACTAGCAGCAATTTCCACGATTAATTCTGGCGCACCTTCGACATAGCCATCCTCACTAATAGTTGATTGTCCACCATTTTTAATTCTCAGCAGTGCATCGGGTTGAGGTTCATTATCAGCATCAAGGCGCACGGTACAATTGTCGCCTAATTCAATTCCTGGCGTACTTGACCAATAGTTACCTAACCAAGTGATAATACGAGCGTGAGGGTTGCCATGATTAGTAATTCTTAAGGGAGAAGCCATCAGATGAACAATTCCTTCAATGAGTTCGGCTTTTTTCAGATTTGGCATAGCATTATATCTACGCTCAAATTCACAACGAGTGAGGTTGTCGCCATTTTCTAATAGTGGAATTGCTTGAGGAGATTTTGCTACAGTGGCTATCATCTTAGTATTTCCTACTTGTCAATACATTGGTAATTTTAAGGTGAATCCAGGTAAAATTTCTTCTCCTGATAATGTTGCTGGTAATTCAATAATTTCTACAGATTGATTGGGGCGATAGATTTCTAACCTTTGGTTGGCAGGATCAATTAGCCACCCTGATTTTACACCATTTTCTCGATATTCTTGCATTTTTTCTTGTAGATATTTTAAGGGGTCGGTACGCGATCGCAATTCTATCACAAAATCTGGGCAAATTCTGGCAAATTTTTCTTGTTCTTCTATGGGTAAAGCGTGCCAGCGTTCATTGGCAATCCAAGCAACATCAGGAGAACGTTTCGCGCCATTGGGCAAGGTAAAGATAGTAGAAGAACTAAAAACTTTACCGAGTTGAGTTTGCCGATTCCAAATCACTAAATCAGCATTTAATTCTGATTCTCGATTGCCACTAATGGCTCCGATGGGAGGCATAATGATTAATTCTCCTTGGGCAGTTTGTTCGAGTCGCCAATCGTCATTAGCACAGCACAGTTGATAAAACTGTTCGTCACTTAAATTGGTGGTTTTCAGGTTTAAGATAATAGGTTCGTTGGTAATCATTATACTTTATTTTTAAAGTCAATATTTTTAGTTCTTGTTTTAGATTGATTGTCAGTTAATAGGTTTGATTGGGCAACCAAGAACGATCAAGTAATTGTTCTTGGGAGTAGGGGCATTCAGTAGGAAAAGTTACTAAATTAGTTGTTTTAATTTTAACAAAACCTAGCGCATCTTGATAGATAGAGGTTAATTCGTCTTCTAAATACTTGCGGAGATTAGTCGTGATTGTTCGTCTTAGTTGAGTAGGAAAGTTATAGATTTCTTCTTGCCGGTGAACAGCATTATATTCGGCTTCAGTTGTCCAATATTGCAGTAACAGCAAATGACGAATAATTTGCTCTAACAGACTAGCGACAGCATTTTTCTTCTCTCTACCCAAATCCTCTAACTCCTCAATTAAATTATCTAAATCTAGCTGTTGGAATTGATGATTTTTAAGTAAGTTAATAGTTTGTTCCAGCCATTGATCATCATCAACGTCATAGAGTTGTTTTAATTCATTTACTTCTATCATCAACATAAAATTTACTCCATCTTAAAGGATTTGTAATAATAAAGCCGAATATTCTCAATTCTCGTTTTTTCTAATTCTTTTTGAGTAGTACCTACCCACATATTAGGTAAAATATCTTGATGTTGATAAAAACTGTGAACTCTTTGGGCTGTATCATTAATCTTAAAATAATTGGTTAAATCTTGACGATTGTTGAGATGATAGTAAAGCACTGGGTTATTATTTGCTTTTGATAAACCCGTGAAAAACAAACTTGATCCTTGGAGAGGTTTTAAGACTGAATCAGGAAAATGTCGCCAGACTAAATTGATGGTTTCTGGTCTGAAAAAATCATCTTCTTGAAGTTCGGCATAAATTTCGATTTCACTTTTACCATTAAAGTAAAAATCAAAACCAATTAACTCAACAAATTCACTTAAATAATCACTGTCAGCAGCACCATCACTTAAAACGAAAGCAGTTTGTAGTTTTTCAGGATAATCTTTAATTCTAATGTGTATTTTTAAACTAGAATCAGCTAAATTAGTTCTTAAATCAAGTCCAGCACTGAGAACTTCTAGTTTGCTAAAGTCAAAGTTATGTCCTAAAAATTTCTGTAATAAGGAATAATCTAATTGAACACCAACTCGGTTTTCAACTTGACGAAAAAAAGCTAAAGATTGAGCTAGACATTTTTGCCATTCTTGGGACTGATCTTTAAAAAAGAGCATAAACCGTGAGGCAATGAGTTTATCTAATTCTATCTTACAGGAGGCTTCAATATCACAATTGCCTTCAACTTCCATAACAAAATCTTCAAACAGCCGCAGAGGATAACTCGGCTCAACATCAAAAGCTTGTTGATGATTACGGATAAATTGTATTCTTTGCTCTTTGAGAGAGTTTTTTTGAATCTCGGCAACTATCATGATTTCAAGATGTTAAAGGAAAAAATTATGTCAAGAAAATCTCGAAATTTACAAGCTGGTTATTCCTACCACGTCACCACACGCTGTAATAATCGTGAGTTTAAACTATCAAAGCGAGAGTGTCGGGAGGTGTTTCTTTATGCCATCAACAAGGCTTTGAGCAAATACAAGTTTAAGCTCTATGCTTTATGTATTATGTCTAACCATGTTCATTATCTGATTGAACCTGCTCAACCGCAAGATTTACCGAAAATTATGCACTTTCTTAATTGGTACACCGCGATGTGATCCCCCCGCCTTCGGCTTCCCCCCTTATCAAGGGGGGCTAGGGGGGATCGCACAGGACACTTTTGGGAAAAGCGCTATTTCTGCGATGGCTTTCCGCCTTCTGATACAGACAGGGCTTTAAATACCTTGCGCTACATCCACGGGAATCCAAAAGCAGCCAAAATGCGTTCTGGGTTCTTCTATGATTTCAGTAATTACGGCAGTTATGAACGCTTAACTGATGACGGCTTAACTCAATGGCATCCTGCTTTCTTAAAACTTGGTGACAGCTTAGAAGACTGTGCCAGAAAGTATAAAGGCTTCTGTCAGAGGTACAAACCGAAGGAGAAGACAACCCCAACCCGTTAACCCTGGGGTAGTAAGCTGTTGGCAGGGGTTCATCTCTCCTCGGCCAAGTCTTCTAGCACTTTTGAGCGAAGGAAAAAGGCAAGTGGGGAAAAACCCAACCTCTCCCCTGCTTCTCCCGCAGGTAACAGAAAGCCCTGAATTAACAAGGGTTGTACGTCAATTCATAGAGGCAAACCGCGCACCCTGGCAAGCAGAAAAAGACTTTTGACATGATTTGAAGTTCGTGCTAAGATCGGGAGCATTACTCCGCGTCGTCTCC
>NZ_JADBRW010000101.1:0-2840 GCF_020247025.1 Microcystis sp. M109S1 | reverse complement strand
CCAAGATAAATTATCTATCTCCGCCCAAAATATATGTCCTTTCTTGATAATGTGTCTTTCTGCTACTAACATTGTTATCCGTTGCCTTTTAACTCAGCGTCGGGTTTTGAAGGGTTGTCATCCGTTGTCATAATTGTACCAGAAGGCAATTGATAGCCTGTTAAATTCCCTTGTTTCCACCACCTCCAAGCCGTTCGATAACTTATTCTTGTTTTTTTTGCCTAGTCTGATAGTTTCCTGTCTATATATTACCATGGCTGGCTATATATGACTATATTTGCATTGAAACTTTACAATACCATCAGTTTGAGAATTCCCAGAAGGCAACAAAAAAATGACTATTTCCTTGCTATAAGTATTGTAGATGTCAAGAGTGTTAACTGAATGTCTATAGTGGTATCCCCCGAACAAGTCCATCAAATCGTCAACAACCTCCATCACGATCCCTTTGAGGTTTTGGGGGCCCATCCCCTAGAAAAAGAAGGAAAAGTAAATAAATGGGTTGTTAGAGCCTATTTACCGAAAACCACGGCCGCTTGGGTTATTTTACCGTCCCAAAGACAAGAATATCCCATGAAGACCGCTTATCATCCCCATTTTTTCGAGTGCGTCATCGATATCGGTGAACTAAACAATTATCAATTACGCATCCACGAGGGAGAACAGGAACGGGTAATCTATGATTCCTATGCCTTCCGTTCTGCCAAACTCAGCGATTTTGATTTACATCTGTTTGGGGAGGGCAACCATCATCGCATTTATGAAAAATTAGGGGCGCATTTAGCCGAAATCGAGGGTATTAAAGGGGTTTATTTTGCCGTTTGGGCCCCTAATGCCCGCAACGTCTCGATTATTGGTGATTTCAATAACTGGGATGGTCGTGATCACCAAATGCGGAAACGTAATAATATGGTCTGGGAATTGTTTATCCCAGAAATCGGTGTTGGCACTAAATATAAATACGAGATCAAAAATTGGCAAGGTCATATTTACGAAAAATCTGATCCCTACGGTTTTGCCCAAGAAGTACGCCCGAAAACCGCCTCGATCGTGGCCAATTTAGATAGCTATAGTTGGGATGATAGCGATTGGATGGAAAAACGCCGCCATAGCGATCCTTTAACTCAACCGGTTTCCGTTTACGAATTACACCTCGGTTCTTGGCTGCACGCTTCTAGTGCCGAACCCCCCCGTTTACTTTCTGGGGAAGGGGAACCGGTTCCTGTGTCGGAATGGAACACTGGGGCGCGCTTTTTGAGTTACTACGAGTTGGCCGAAAAACTAATTCCCTACGTTAAAGAATTAGGTTACACCCATATCGAATTATTACCGATCGCCGAGCATCCTTTTGATGGTTCTTGGGGTTATCAAGTGACGGGTTATTTTGCCCCCACCAGTCGCTACGGCAATCCTGAAGATTTCATGTATTTTGTCGATCAATGTCACCAAAATGGCCTTGGTGTGCTAGTGGATTGGGTCCCCGGTCACTTCCCCAAAGATGGCCACGGGTTAGCTTTCTTTGATGGTACTCATCTTTACGAACACGGCGACCCGCGCAAAGGGGAACACAAGGAATGGGGAACCTTAATTTTTAACTACGGTCGCAACGAAGTCAGAAATTTCCTCGTCGCTAATGCTCTTTTTTGGTTCGATAAGTACCATATTGACGGCATTCGCGTGGATGCGGTGGCTTCCATGCTCTATCTCGATTATTGTCGTAAAGATGGGGAATGGGTGGCTAACGAGTACGGTGGCCGGGAAAATTTAGAGGCCGCTGAATTCCTGCGTCAAGTCAATCATGTAATTTTTAGCTATTTCCCTGGAATTCTCTCTATTGCCGAAGAATCCACCGCTTGGCCGATGGTGTCCTGGCCCACCTATATGGGCGGTTTAGGCTTTAATTTGAAGTGGAATATGGGCTGGATGCACGATATGCTCGATTATTTCGGCATGGATCCTTGGTTCCGTCAATTCCATCAAAATAATGTCACTTTTAGTATGTGGTATAACCACAGCGAGAATTATATGCTGGCTTTGTCCCACGATGAAGTGGTTCACGGCAAAAGTAATATGATTGGCAAAATGCCGGGGGATGAGTGGCAAAAATTCGCCAATGTCCGGGCATTATTTAGCTATATGTTTACCCACCCCGGCAAGAAAACCCTGTTTATGAGCATGGAATTTGGCCAGTGGAGTGAGTGGAATGTTTGGGGTGATTTGGAGTGGGGTCTTTTGCAGTATCAACCCCATCAACAGCTAAAACGCTTTTTCACTGATTTGAACGCCACCTATAAGAGTGAACCTGCTTTATATACCCAGGATTTTGGTCAGGATGGCTTTGAGTGGATCGACTGTAGTGATAATAGTCATAGCGTCGTTTCTTTCCTGCGCTGGAGCAAAAATTGGCAGGAGTTTGTGGTGGTGGTCTGTAATTTTACTCCCCAACCCCACAGCCATTATCGCGTTGGTGTACCTCATCCCGGTTTTTATCAGGAAATCTTTAACAGCGATGCGGGTAAATATGGCGGTAGTAATATGGGCAACCTTGGCGGTAAATGGTCGGAGGAATGGTCCTATCATAGCCGTCCCTACTCGATCGATCTCTGTTTACCACCTTTAGGGGTTTTAGTTCTCAAAATCGATCCTAATGCTTCTGGGGAATAGGGAAGCTTTTTTCAGTGATCAGTAAACAGTAAACAGTTATCGAAAATTTGGGTTAAAACCCCGTCGTTTTACGACGGCTTTAAGCTACAATGGAAAAAGCGATAACCAAGCTAAAAACTGAACCTTGACAACAGATAGTAGGGGGTTTCGTTCAGAAAAGACTTCAAATTCGGCCT
>NZ_JADBRW010000100.1:0-5102 GCF_020247025.1 Microcystis sp. M109S1 | reverse complement strand
GGTGGTCGAGGGAATCAACAATAAACTTAAACTAATAAAACGGAGAGGCTATGGCTTGAGAAACTTTCAGAATTTTTGGGTTAGAAGTATGTTATCTTGGCATCTTGTCTGTTGATTTAGCATAAAGAGTAACGAAGAGCCACATTTCGTCCTTTATGGGAGTTAGTTAAAACCTGGGGATGTTATTTTTATGTAACAGATGGCTGGTCGGTTTATCCCGGCTTTATTGCTGATGAAGACCATATTATTAGCAAGACATATATGACAAGAGTGGAGGGTGAAAATACTAGATTGAGACAGTACCTAGCTCGACTTCACCGTAAAACTCTCTGCTATTCTAAGTCTATTGAAATGTTAGGGTATTCAATACGTTTATTAATCCATTATTAAGTTTTGGGAAGTTCCTATTCCTGCCAGATTCATACCTTGATTCAGCAACGCCAAAAAAAGAATAGAAATCTCCAAAAATCTGTAATAAGGACTAGAAGGAAAGGGGTTAATTTTCGGTGACTTCTATCAGATTACAACATCTGCTCGAAAACTTTACAGACGCGGGGTTGAAAGCGCTGACGGTGTTTTATTTTTAAAAAAGGGCGCATAAATTCGAGATAGCGAGGGGATAAACCGGAAGTATCGATGACTCGAATCGATCGCAATGTGCCTAATTCTAATTCCTTTTGAACCATCAATTCGGAAATCCCGGCAGCTGCCGAACTATTCTCGATGATTGCCTTGACCATTTCTCCCGTATTTAACAGCAAAGTCACCTTTAATGTCCGTAAATCGATGCCCCAATTCTGTAACGCTTCCTCGAATCTTTGTTGAGTTCCCGAACCCGATTCTCGCATTACCCAAGGGGTTTCCACTAATTCGGGTAATTCGATCGCTTCTCTTTTATACCAAGGATGAGAACGTCCGACAATAATTAATAGGCGATCGCTGCCGACGATCTCCTGTTCTAAACAATGTGTTAAATCACTCTTGACTTCTCCCTCGATTAATGCTAAGTCAAAACGTCCGTTAGCCGTACCCAGACAGATTTCTTCCGTATTAGCTAGGGTGCAATTGATCTTAATTGCCGGATAGCGCTCCTGAAAATCGCTAATTTTTGCCGGCAGCCAATAGTTACCAATAGTCAAACTCGATCCTAATTGCAGTTCTCCCCGTTGCAAGTCGTTGAATTCCGCCAATCCCCTTTCTGTCAAAGCCACCTGGGTAAGAATGCGTTGCGCTTCTAATTGCAATAAACGTCCTGTTTCCGTGATCTCGATGTGACGACCGACGCGATGGAATAATTTCACCCCGTATTCACTTTCTAGGGAGGCAATGGCGGCACTCACGGCCGGTTGGGTGATATATAAAGCTTCTGCTGCTTTGGTGAAGTGGAGATGTTCGGCAGTCGCTAGAAAGATTTCTAGTTGATCTAGGGTCATTCTGGCCATGGCAATCGGTTTTTTGTCTCTATTGGTCTTTCCATCATTTTAATTTATTAAATCAACAAGAAAGAATATTTGATTTTATTAATGGCTCTTTCTAGAGTAGAAGTAGGGCGATCGAGACCAGAAGAGCCGATTAAGAAAAAAATGCTATGACTACCATGATTACTGCCATATCCACAGCAATAGCGGCGTTTATTGCCACTAATCTCGATGACATCCTGATTTTGACGATTCTTTTTACCCAGGTCAATAAACTTTTTCGCCGTCGTCATATCGTTATCGGTCAGTATTTAGGCTTTATACTGCTGATTTTGGCGAGTTTAACCGGCTTTTTCGGGAGTTTCTTGATTCCGGCTCAGTGGATTCGTTTTCTCGGCCTGTTGCCGGTGCTTTTCGGAATTCGGAGTCTCTGGCAGCGAGAAGAAACCGAGACGGATAATCATCTGGAGGTGGCTGTAGAATCAGCACCGTCTTCTCCTTTGGCGGCCTGGTTTTCCCCTCAAACCTGCGCTGTGGCGGCAATTACCATCGCCAATGGCAGTGATAATATCGGCATTTATCTGCCTCTGTTCGCTAGTAATACTTGGCCAAATTTAGTCACTATCGTCAGCGTTTTTCTGATCTTGGTGGGTGTTTGGTGTTTTACTGCTCATCAGTTGACTAAATTACCGGCGATCGCTAATTTAATTAGCAGTCACGGTAGCCACTTTGTCCCCTGTGTGCTGATCGGTTTGGGTGTGTTTATGATCAAGGAAAGTCTTCCCTTGGCTTTCTTGGCCTTATCCTTAAGCTATGGATGGGCTCTTCTCCAGCAGCAACCCAAATCTATTTAGGGTTTGCGGCAAAAAGTTTGTTGGTGGGGGCAGGGTGTAGGGTGTAGGGTGTAGGGTGTAGGCTGTAGGGTTTTACCCATTTTCAGGGAAAAAGTCCCGGAATTTTCCCCTCGCTCACTCCAATGGCCGGTACTTTTGGATTTCAAAAAGGTCTAAAAGTCTTATCGAACAATGTTTTTAGATTTATTCAGCAGACCCTATTTAATTTTTGATTCAATACAAATACATCTAAAAAGAGATTTTAGATTTTTTCAATACCATCTATAACTCAAGTGCCATACAATAACATCATCTTCTTGACCGTAGCCATCTCGATCATGTTATTTTTTCTCAAATCGCCAGTGACGGAAAGCAAGACCAGTATTGAACCGAAAAAAGTCAATCCCAATCGAGTCCGCGATCATCTGGCCAATGAACGCACCTATCTGTCTTGGATGCGAACAGCGATCGCATTAATGGGTTTTGGTATGGTTATTCTGCGCTTACGGGCCTTTCATCCTCCTCTGGTTCCCCGGCCAGGTTATGGCTGGAAATTAGGCTTAATGTTTGCTTTAGTGGGTTTATTGACCGTATTTTTGACCACAGCCCATTATTTTACAGTCAGACGAGATATAGATGAAGACACCTACGAACCAGCCGATCGATGGGTGCTACTATTTAGTTTAGCGATCGTTATTCTCGGTGCGGGAATTATCTATTTTGTCGCCACCAGTCCCGATCTGTTGATGGGTAGTATGATGACTTTCGAGTAAACTCTGGGGATTAGGTTGGTTGGAGTAATCGCCAACTGACCGTGACTAGAACCGTATAAAGCAGTATTTTTAGGGCATTTTTTGGGAAATATTCCGATAATCTTGCTCCTACTACTACCCCCGGTATCCCACCCAACCAGATGGGAAGTACCAGATTCCAGTCTACTGTTCCTAATCCCAGATGACCGATGGAAGTACAAGTTAAGAGGATGGAAGCTTGCGATAGATCTGTACCGACTAATTTGCGAGAATCAAGCTGAAAAAAGGTCATCAAGACCAATGCAAATAAGGAACCACTGGAAATACTGGTTAAACCGACCAAATAGCCTAAAATTGCCCCTAATACCGTTGTTTTTATCTGACCCGATCGAGTGGTTAAATCTAATTTTGGCCAGGACCAAGGGGACAAATCGGGAAAAAATAAGGAGATTAGTAGTTCTAGGGCCGCTAGGACAGTCACGATCATCAAGACAAGACCGATGATATGAGGCAACCATTGATCGAGATTGAGGGAGCTATTCTGCTGAAAATAGCGAAAACCGACTAATCCTAATAGAGAACCGGGTACACTGCCAATTACTAGCCATTTTACCACTTCTAACTCGATCGTTTGCTGTTGCCAGTGACGAACAGTGCCGACCACTTTCATCAACCCGGCCGCTACCACATCGGAACCCACTGCGGTGGTAGCGGGAACCTGAAATACAAAGATCAATAGGGGTGTAATCAAGGATGAACCGCCAATTCCCGTTAATCCCACGACAATTCCGATAAAAAAGCTAAATATTGTCAATAAAGAATAGTCCATTTTTGCCTCAGTTGTCTCTTTTCTCCGGTGCATTTCTGATCGTTAAGGGACAAAATTAGTTAATTAAGCCTTTAAAAGAGCAAAAAACAGTAATAGTAAGCTTTTATCGCTGTTTAATCTTTTTAGTCTCTGTTTACAACCAGTAATCTCCGAATCGAAACTTAATTTTCTTGCTATCTTGTAAAATGTGAGTGTATTTTAATACGATTGCGATTGAATCATGGTTAAAATACGGTCAAACCCTATACATTTTTTTGCCAGAGGATTAGCTACCGTGAGCATCATCATCGAGCGAGTATCGAAAAAATTCGGCACCTTTACTGCTTTAGACAACATCAACCTAGAGATCAAATCGAATCGTCTGGTGGCACTGCTCGGTCCGTCTGGTTCAGGAAAAACCACTCTCCTGAGAGCGATCGCAGGATTAGAACCTCCCGACACAGGCAAAATTATCATCAACGGCAAAGACACAACCAATTTAAATGTCAGAAAAAGGAGTATTGGCTTTGTTTTTCAGCATTATGCGCTTTTTAAACACCTGACGGTGCGTCAGAATATCGCTTTCGGTTTAAAGATTCGCAAAGCTGCCCCGAACTACATTCAAAAACGAGTGGATAATCTCTTAAGTTTAATTCAATTGCAGGGATTAGGCGATCGCTATCCGGCCCAACTATCCGGGAGTCAACGTCAACGGGTTGCCCTGGCCCGGGCTTTAGCGGTGGAACCGGAAGTATTATTATTAGATGAGCCTTTTGGGGCCTTGGATGCCAAAGTTAGAAAAGAGCTAAGGGTTTGGTTGCGGCAGTTACACGAGGAGGTTCATCGAAAATTTTGGGTCTGAAACCCCGTCGTTCTAGGTTGGCTTTACTGTTAAATATTAGCGCATTTACCAAATATATGCTAAAATGTGAGACATGGAAAAAGCATATTCTTACCGATTTTACCCCACACCCGAACAAGAGTCGCTATTGCGGCGCACCTTGGGCTGTGTAAGATTAGTTTACAATAAAGCTCTCCATCTCAGAACACAAGCTTGGTATGAAAAGCAAGAAAGAGTAGGCTACGCTCAAACTTCTTCAATGCTAACCGATTGGAAAAAACAAGAAGAATTAGAGTTTTTAAACGAAGTTAGCTGTGTACCTTTACAACAAGGGTTAAGACATTTACAAACAGCTTTTACTAACTTCTTTGCTGGTCGTACTAAGTATCCTAACTTTAAGAAAAAACATCAAGGAGGAAGTGCCGAATTTAGCAAATCTGCTTTTAAATT
>NZ_JADBRW010000010.1:0-8611 GCF_020247025.1 Microcystis sp. M109S1 | reverse complement strand
ATAACCTGAGTATCCTAGCATTGTTCCCAGTATTATTACTACTAATACTATCCATAAAGGGTGTCTTTTTCCTTTATCTTTCCGAAAGTCCTTGACTTGTTTCAGTTTTTCTATTAAGCTCAACATATATTTAAAAGGTTGCCGGTCACTTCTCATTTTACAAAGACAGTGATCGCTTTTACTTTTGATATTCTGATGGGAGAATGAAACAGCCCTAGCCTTTAGCGGGGGTTTTTGTCGGCACCCCATCATTCAGTTACTAAAAATCGCAACTTTAACCAAGCAAAACTCTGCCCTATTCAGCGATATTAATCCTTTCAAAAACAGCATTATTTTTGAGTATGTATTAACCAGGGAACCAATCTTCATCAAGAATTTTCTCAATTGTCCAAGGACAGTCAACTGGTAAAGTTAATCCACTTTTGCGGCTCGCTTTTCGCCGAGCTTTTTGATAACAATAACCAAATCTTTCTAAGGCATGATTGTAGATTACCTGAGAGCGAAACAGCAAGCTCAATTCCAATCTGAAATTATCTATCTCGTCTGTCCAGTGAGGTAGGTAGTAAGGATGCTTCCAGTAGGCATAAAGTAGCAGGTGACTGAGGAGTTGAATAAGAAAGCTTTCTGCTTTGTATTTGCGTTCATCAACCATTTCCTCTAATTCCTCGGCTAAAGTTTGCCAATCTAAAGTATTGCGCTCAGGCGATCGCAGTTTTGCTGCCTGGTCTTGCAGCCAAGCTACATAGTCTTTTTCATATAGCGTTTCAGCCATTAATTTTACCTCTATACTAAATCTTTTTTATTATATAAAAATCTACATCTCAGGGTATAGCTCAAGCACCAAGAAAATGCTGGTTATTGAAATATTACAGCCCATCATTCAGTCAATTACTAAAAACTCTCAGTTTAACTAATCAAAACTCGTTAGTTCGGTTTAGGGAAATTTTGCCATCTCCCATTTGGGACTTTCTCTCACTTATGGTGAGCAGCAGAAGTTATTAAAAGAGGGCGAAGACAATTCGCCCCGACAATAATATTATCGGCTATTTCTAGACCATAATAGCTAGAAATCACCGTAGTTTAATGGGCGGAGTCGGACTCGAACCGACATGAGGGGCTGCCTCGCCACATTTTGAGTGTGGTGCGTCTACCAATTTCGCCATTCGCCCTTGGCATTAGCTTTATCATTATAACCCATTTTTGGCCCTTTTAACAAATTTTGATAATCGGGGGAACCGGCCCAACGATCGATTTCTCGCGCACGCAGGACGGGGAGGGGATGGGTTAACTGCTGGGTTTGCAAACCCTTTAACATTTCGCCCATTTCCGAGGCGCTGACGGCATCGTAGGACTTGGCCTGATCGATAAAAGCCTCTAAATTTAATAAAGGTGCGAGACTGAGGGAACCTCCGGCTAACTTCATTAACACCGACATGACGATTTTTGGGTCTTGAACTGCCAATAATGCCGCTCGATCGCAACTAAACTCGGCGCAGCGCACCCATGCTAACATTCTCTGTTGTAGGGATTGCGCTAACATTGTCCCCCAATTGGGCAGTAATCCCGCCGCTAGGACGATAATATTGGCTAAAGTCAGATAAACGCCGTGTTCACATTTGAGATGTCCTAATTCGTGGGCCATTACCGCTTGAATTTCTGCGGGATTTAGCATTTCGATTAGGGAAGTGTGTATAACCATAAACGGTTTTTTGCCGCGCATGGCGAAGGTATAGGCGTTAGGAACGGGGTTTTGTTGAATGTATAATTGAGGTGGTTCTAAGTCGAGAATTCGGCAAGCTTCTAGGAGTAGATTATTCAGGTCGGGTAATTGTTTTTCTCCCACCAAAACACTAGCACCAATATTATTTAAGTAAAAGAATTCTTCAGCGACGGAACCTAATAAACTTCTTACGGCTATATCTAACCCAGGCAATTGTTTGAGGGAATTAGTTGCCTCTAGGTCGATGGGATGCCGAAAATCATTGGCTTTTAAGCCGAGTAATAACTGTCTTGATAATTCCATATTCTTATTCATTTAACCAAGCTTTGACGCGTTCTAAACTTTTCCAATCGGGTTTTCTAGCTAAACCATCGGCGATATTTTCATCCACTTCTTGGCGAACTTCTTTGTTTAAACTAACTAATTGTTGCACCAGTTCGATATGTTCTCTAACTCCGGCGGTTTTGGTTTCTAACATAGCTAAAACCAAATTGATCCGGTTTTGGGGGGAAACTTTATCGAGTTTTACGGCTTTTTGGGCGGCTTTTAGGGCTAATTCCGGTTTATCGGTGAGCATATATAACCAAGCTAAACAGGACCAAACGGCGGCATTTTTAGGAGCGCGATCGCTTAATTGTTTAAATTCCGGCAATAAACTGGCGGCGCTTTCTCCCTGTTGGTAGCGTTCTAAACCTTGTTCGAGGGTAAAATTGGCGGTTTCTGTCATTTTCAGCTGCGGGGTTAGTCAAGGAGCAATTTTAACGGTTATCGGTGTATTACATGGATTTAGTACAATTCACCTTTATCTAGTATTTTAGCAAAATTTGTCCCTTTGTCAGCAAAATTTTAAAAGACGATGCCGCGTTCTCGCCAGATCATCAATAAGCCACTCATCGAAACGAATAACATCACTGCTTGTTTAAATTGTTGGGGACTCATTTTTTCTAAAACTTTTTGTCCTAACCAATTACCTGGCCAGGCCGCTAATCCTAATAATAAACCGTAACCGAGAAAGGGCAGATGTAAAACTCCAAAGGCCGCGTAAGCGATTAATTTGGCCACATGAACCACTACCATGTGAACGGATTTCGTTGCCACCATTGGTTCTTTAACTAGCCCATAGTTGATATAAAACAGGTTCATCATCGGGCCGGTACTACCGACTAATCCCGACAGGAAAGCGTAGATAAATCCCGAGGGCATAAAATACCAGGTTTTAATCTCAAAAAAAGGATTTTCTTCTTGGGGAAATAATTGTTTAAGCGAGGAGAAAACCAGAAAAATTCCCAAAACTAGCGGCAACCATTTGAATTGTAAATGGGCAAAGACAAAAGCGCCGAGGGTAGATCCCATAATTGCCCCAGGTAAATACCACACCGTCGAGGGCCAGTCAATGGCGCGCCAATACATTCCCATGCGTTGGACGTTACCGATTAGCATCCCCGTGGTCAAAACTGGAGGAATGACGGCAGCATCGAGAAACCAACCTAAAACGGGGAGTAGAATCAGGGGACTGCCGCCACCAGCAAGGGTACTAAAAAACCAAGCTAGACTACCTGCCAACATCAAGGTAACAATGATCATCGAGTTGTAAAGTTAATTCACAAAGAGTTACTTAATCTATTATGATATCTTCTTTTGGGTCTTCATCGGTATAATGCCATTCCACATTGGGCATAGCCTCGAAAGCTTGCCGGACGTAATCCTCCCAGAGTTTTCGCATTTTGGCTAGGTAGGGGTCTCCTAGACGCAATTGTAACTTATGACGTAGGGTTAGGCTATTAGCTTCATACATACTCAAATAGATAGGCGGTCCGACGGAAATATTCGATTTCATGGTCGAATCGATGGAAAGTAAGGCACATTTAGCCATTTCTTCTAGGGGTGTATCATAGGTAATAGTGCGATCGAGAATCGGTTTACCGTATTTAGTTTCACCTATCTGTAAAAAGGGCGTTTCTTTGGTGGCTTGAATATGATTTCCCTGGGGATAAATCAGGAATAATTGCGGTTCTTCTCCTTTAATTTGTCCCCCAAGAATAAAGTTACATTGAAAATCAATATTATCTTGTTCTAGCCAAGTTCTTTCCCTAGCTTGTACTTGACGACTTTTATCACCGATATAGTGGGCGATATCGTAGAGATGAGTCAGAGAATGGAGATTTTTATCCTCTTGATTGTGCAGATCTCTTTTTAGTTCGTGAATCACTCCTTGGCTAATCGATAAATTGCCCGATGTACAGACCATAATTACTCTTTCTCCCGACTGAGAAAAATCAAATAATTTCCGATAGGCCGAGATATAATCGACTCCCGCATTCGTACGAGAATCCGCACCCATAACAATGCCAAAACGATTGATAATTCCTAAACAGTAAGTCATTTTCAGTAATCAGTAATCAGTGAACAGTAATCAGTGAACAGTAATCAGTAAACAGTAATCAGTGAACAGTAATCAGTAAACAGTAAACAGTAATCAGTGAACAGTAATCAGTAATCAGTGAACAGTAAACAGTGAACAGTAGACAGTAATTAGTGAAGATTGATCGGTGAATAATATCATTTAAAGCTTAAAACTTAAAACTTAAAACTTACCACTTTAATCTGATAACTAATCACTGATAACTGATAACTGATAACTGATAACTGAATTAAGCCATAACCATACCACCATCGACATTAAAGACTTGACCGGTGATATAAATAGCGGCGGGATCGGCGGCTAAAAAACGCACCATCCCGGCGACTTCTTCCGGTTTTCCATAACGGGAGAGGGGAATATATTTGAGAATTTCATCTGCTTTGAGGTCATGAGTCATATCGGTTTCAATAAAGCCGGGGGCCACGGCATTAACAGTGATGCCTCGACTGGCAAATTCTTTGGCTAAAGTTTTCGTTAAACCGATGACACCGGCTTTAGCGGCGCTGTAATTAGATTGACCCGGATTACCCATCAAACCGGATACAGAAGTGATGTTAATTATGCGGCCGCTTTTCTGTTTTAACATCAATTTACTGACGGCGCGAGTGCAGAGAAAAACTCCGGTTAAATTGAGATCGATGACCGCTTGCCAGTCTTCTAATTTCATTCTTAACATCAGGGTATCCCGGGTAATACCGGCATTATTAACTAAGACATCAATATGACCGAATTTTTCCTTGGTACTATCTACTAAATTATCCACTTCTTCGCTTTTAGCCACATCTGCTTGTAGAGCTATTGCCTTTCCCCCGGCTGCGGTAATTTCTTCGACAACGGCATCGGCAGCACTGCTAGATTTAGCATAGTTCACCACTACAGTAGCACCTTGGCTGGCTAATTCTAAGGCGATCGCTTTACCGATCCCTCGCGAGGCCCCGGTTACTATGGCTACTTTGTCTTGTAAATGCTGGCATTCTGCGGGTAATAGTTTCATAATTTTCTGCATTCCCCAAATAATCGTCAAATCTCAAGAGAAAACTTTGTTCTGATAACTTTGCTCAAAACACTTCATTATCTCACAAGCGGGTTAATCTGAACGAAAAAATGCTCAATGGGGATCGCTTTGTCCCAACTTTCCCGTGGTTAGGATCGGGGAGAATTGGCTGCCACTAATTGATCAAGTTGCTGCTGCATCAAATAACAGACTTTCTCATAACATTCGCGTACATAACGGCGATCCCGGGCCGCTTTTTTGCCGTAACGTTCAAAAATAATTGGGGGACAAACCCGCGTCTGTATCGATACGGGTAAGGGAATATTCGGCAAGGGACCGATAGCTAGTCCCCAGGGTAAACCGAAATAGATGGGACAGGTTTCGGGGTCAATACCGAAAGGCCAAGGCATACCCTTTTTATGCAATTCTTTTAATTGAGGATAAATATCGTCGAGGACAAACAGGGTCGAGTGAGCGCCGTGGGAAATGGCGGGAATAATCGGCACTTCGTACTGTAAAGCCAGTTTAACAAAAGCTTGATTACCGGCAAAATGAATTTTATTTCTTAAACTGTGGGGACGGAAAACATCGGTAGCACCTCCGGGATAAATTAAGACACTAGCGCCACTATTTAAAGCAGCAATCGCCATTTTCGGATGAGCATGAACGGCCCCCATTTGGGCCGCTAGACTAGCTTGGGGTGCGAAAACTTGCCAGACTCGCGAATGCATCAAACCATAGATTAAGCGATCGCTGCCAAAGCGTTGAAACCAATCATACATCATCATAAACATATCGGGAGCCGCTAAACCGCCGTTATGGGAGCCGATGAATAATACTTGTCCTGAGGGGGGAATATTTTCCCAACCATCGGTTTTAACGCGAAAATAATGGTGATAAAACCAGTCCAGAAGGGGGACAAATTTTTCGATCACTTGCGGATCGCGATCCTCTAATGACCAACCGGTGAGGGTATCAACAGGGGCCTTGGCCGCTTGTAGGGATAATTCGGCAAAAGTCGCCGTAGATGAGATAAAAGAACTAAAAATCTGCATTGATGCCAAGTTGATAATTTAAGCGCATCTTATTATCGCAAATTTGGGTTAAAAAACCCATCGTTTTAGAACGGCTTTCCTTGATAATTTTATCATCTTTAATGTCTAATCTTCACAGTTGAACCAATTTTTATCTAATAATTGCTCTAAACTGTAAGGACATTCTGGGGGAAAATTGCTAGAAAAACCAGTTTTTTCTTGAACATAGGCTAAAGCATCCTGATAGATTATCGGTAATTCCTCAGCTAAATAATCCTGTAAAGTTGTCGTTAAATATTTTCTTAATTGAGTGCGAAAACTGATAATTTCTGCTCGCCAATGATTCCGATTTCTTTCTGCTTCTGTTGTCCAATAGTGTAAAAGTAATAAATGCCTGATTACTTGTTCAAGTAAGCTACTGACTCGGTTTTTATCTCTTTTACTCAAGCTTTCTAATTCCTCAATTAAATGGATTACATCTAATTCATCTAAGCGATTTTCCTTGAGGATTTTTATTGTTTCCTCTAACCAAAAATGTTGATCAATTTCGTAAAGTAGGGGCAGGTTTTCTCCTCCCTCTACTTGCAAGGGATTCTGATTTAAAGTTTTCATTTCGTTGTTTACGGTTTTTAATAGGAGATAAGTACCCTCATATATATATTAGGCGACTTTCTCCTAATTTTGATAGTGAGACGGGAAAAATTACCGCGCAGGCACCCCAAGCAAATTCTCATGATTGCATACCCAAACGGTATGAGGACAAATGTTGTCACAGTCAGGAAGTTATAAATACCTTTGTCCGATGCGAATTTGAGATGAAATACCATCCATGACTTTGTTTATTGACTCCACCGCGCAATCAATATGCTCTATCTGCTCTGAATACAATTTAATTTGGTATAAGCAGAAGTCCCTCGCTTTTAGCGATGGGACTTCTGCTGACACTCAGTTAAATAGAGTAAGAGCTTATTGCCTTAAACCAGAGGATGTCACAGCACTATATTGGTAACAGGTAAACTATACACTCCAGCGATCGCCAATTGAAAGTCGCTGACTGCATCGCCGTTGGTATCCCCGCAAAGGAGACCGCCGTCAAAGCGCAGTTGTCCCGCTTGACCTGAAAAATCCGAGGCACCAATAAACGTGAAACTCTCATTACCAGCGTTGAGGGAGTTGGCATCGATGCCAGAGATGTCAATAGTATCAAGACCAGTATTGAAATCGAGGATATTGTCTTGGTTTGCGCCTTGACCGATTTCATCAACGGTGTTGAAGATAAAACAGTCCCGACCTTCACCTCCCGTTAGTTGATCTGACCCTAATCCTCCGATAAGAGTGTCCTCACCACCGCCACCGTTAAGAATGTCATCACCACCGCCACCAATAATGACATTATTGGCAGCATTACCCGTAATTTGATCATTCCCCCAATAGCCATTGATTTGGATATTGTCACCGACAAAAGCCGTATTAGAGAAGTCGAGGGTATTGTCACTCCAATCACCGACGATGGTGACTTTTCCTGTTACTCCTGTCCCGTCGATGGTTTCAATGCCACTATTGACCCCAAAACTCTTGAGACCAATATCCACATTACCCGTACCTTTGGCGACGATGGTATCTGTGCCAGTGGTTCCTGTATCCGTAATGGTGTCATAGCCTTCAAAGCTATCCCAATTATTACTTTGATAGCCAGTATAGAGGTAATTGTCGGAACCGTTACCGCCGTTAAGAATGTCATCACCACCGCCACCAATAATGACATTATTGGCAGCATTACCCGTAATTTGATCATTCCCCCAATAGCCATGGATTTGGATATTGTTACCGACAAAAGCCGTATTAGAGAAGTCGAGGGTATTGTCACTCCAATCACCGACGATGGTGACTTTTCCTGTTACTCCTGTCCCGTCGATGGTTTCAATGCCACTATTGACCCCAAAGCTCTTGAGACCAATATCCACATTACCCGTACCTTTGGCGACGATGGTATCTGTGCCAGTGGTTCCTGTATCCGTAATGGTGTCATAGCCTTCAAAGGTATTCCACTCATTACTTTGATAGCCAGTATAGATGTAATTGTCGGAACCGTTACCGCCGTTAAGATTGTCATCACCACCGCCACCGATAATGACATTATTGGCAGCATTACCCGTAATTTGATCATTCCCCCAATAGCCATGGATTTGGATATTGTTACCGACAAAAGCCGTATTAGAGAAGTCGAGGGGATTGTCACTCCAATCACCGACGAGGGTGACGTTTCCTGTTACTCCGGTCCCGTCGATGGTGTCAATGCCGCTATTGACCCCAAAGCTCTTGAGACCAATATCCACATTACCCGTACCTTTGGCGACGATGGTATCTGTGCCAGTGGTTCCTGTATCCGTAATGGTGTCATAGCCTTCAAAGGTATTCCACTCATTACTTTGATAGCCAGT
>NZ_JADBRW010000001.1:0-9401 GCF_020247025.1 Microcystis sp. M109S1 | reverse complement strand
TCCTGACTCCTGACTCCTGACTCCTATCTCCTGACTCCTATCTCCTGACTCGGAGATGATCGACTTCCCAAAACGAAAACTTCCTACCTCAATATTAAGTAGTCGTGCAAAATTAATTTCCTAGTGAAGATAGGCAAGAGGCAAGAGGCAAGAGGTGGTTAGATATGTGTAATTAATTTTGCTTAGGTACTTAAGATAACTGCTATAGCTTAGTTCTAGATTTTAAAAATTGCCTAGAGGATAATTTATACTTAAAATCAGCAACGCCCAAATATGAACCCTGACTCGAACTGGCAAACCTATCTCAGAAATATAGCGTTTCCTGTTGACAAGAGGTACATTCTCAATCCTGAAAAGCTTAATCAGCAAAGGTTAAAGTGTGCCACACAGATGTGAGAACCGTTATAGTCAATCATCGGCATTATTCTCCCTTTCCCAAGAATTAACTAATAGATAAACAAGGGCAATTAACCAAATTGTATTTTGAAAAATTGACCAGTAAGGACTAGCTAAATTTTGAATACTTAGGGGAAGCCAAAGAGTTAATCCCACTAAAGACACAATAATTATATTTAAGCGAGATGGGTAACTAAAAGCTAGGGTTAGTAAAGCCAAGAGTAAAAAAACTAACATCAGATCGTCGTAGGGGCGATGATAGGTGAAAACCCGACCAATAACTGCAGCACAGGCAAACAGGGTTAATAGAGAAGTATGCTGTAATTTTTGGAAAATCACGATACCTAGAACTAGGCCAATTGTGGTTAATAAAACAAGAGTTATTTCTGTACTAATTCCGAATTTCATGATAATATTAATACTTGAAACACCATCATCTGCCACATATTTGATCTGATTTAAAAAGCTACCGATTACTTTCTCAAAGTTTAATCTAGTGGTGTGAGCGATAGCAAAAGTAGCCGAGATAATATAGACAAAAGCGAGAAGTACCGTTTTAAACTTTCTCTTAATTACTAAACTCAAAAGATAGGGTGCTGAGATGTTAGGTTTAACGAGAGCAATGCCCATAAATACCCCCGCTAGATAATTTTTATTGGCTTGTAATAACCAGTAAACAATTATTAACAAAGCATTGACAATTAAACCGTATTGCCCATTATTAAGGGTGGTACAGTTACTACTAATGGCCAGAGAAGTAAACACAAAAAAATAGGCAGCCATTCGGCCAAAAGGCAAACCTAATTGATAGGCAAAACGGCTTAAAATGCCCAGAGAAATCAGATTTAAAAAAACGTGATAGAAACGGGTTAAAGTCGAAGAAATGGGGGGAAACATGAAAAATCCCGTCAAAAAAGCCCAGGGTGGATAGCCACCGGAGCGAATTCTCCCCAATTCTGCATTAATATCGGCGGGATTCATGCGATAGGGGTAAATTCCCAGATAAATATACTGTTGTTCTTGCCAACGTTCTAATAAATCTCTGGCACCAGAGGGACTACTATCAAAAGCTAGGGTATAAAATCCTTTAGCTAAGTAGGCAACGGCCAGCCAAGCAAAAATAAGCGTAAGAATCGATAAAATTGGCTGTTTTTTGGCAAAAATCATGGCTTTATTCAGGAACATACTTCGCAAAAATCAGCAACTCCTCGACAAGATAGCAAATCTGAGCTTCAATATACATTAAACTTGACCAAAAAACTATGAATGATTTTTTTAATAATTCCTTAATTTCTATCATTATTCCGGTCTATAGAGGCGGACAAGCCTTTAATAACTGTTTAGCCAGCTTATCCACCAGTTTGCTCGCCCCCACGGAGGTTATTGTCGTGGTTGATGGAAATGATCCCCAATCCTATGAAACTGCGGTCAGTTTTGGGGCAGAAGTCTTACAGTTAGAAAGTAATCAAGGGCCAGCAGTGGCAAGAAATCAAGGGGCGGCCATGGCTAAGGGTGATATTCTCTTTTTTATGGATGCAGATGTGACTATTCATCCCGATACTTTAGCAAAAATCGCCCAAGTATTCCATCAAGATTCTACCCTAGCGGCGTTGATTGGTTCCTACGATGACCAACCCGGGGCGGTTAATTTTCTTTCCCAGTATAAAAACCTTTTTCATCATTATAATCATCAAATTGGTTGCGAGGAGGCTTCCACTTTTTGGGG
This sequence comes from Microcystis sp. M109S1, assembly GCF_020247025.1. Taxonomy (NCBI): domain Bacteria; kingdom Bacillati; phylum Cyanobacteriota; class Cyanophyceae; order Chroococcales; family Microcystaceae; genus Microcystis; species Microcystis sp. M109S1. Next base: position 7,279 of record NZ_JADBRW010000001.1, on the reverse strand, counting down.
AGCTTGCGGGGCGATTAAACGAGATATTTTCGAGAAAATGGGCGGTTTTGACGAAAGTTATCGTCATCCTTCCATTGAAGATATCGAACTGGGTTATCGTCTCAAAGCTCACGGCTACCGCATTCGTTTGTGCAAAGATATCTATGTTAAACATCTCAAACATTGGACTTTTACTTCTCTGTTAAAAGCAGATTTTTTCTATCGCGCCCTACCCTGGACAGAATTAATTCACCGTCAGCAAAATTTTGTCAATGACCTCAATTTACAATGGTCTAGCCGTTGGAGTGTTGTATTCGTTTATACGCTTTTATTTTTGCTGTTAGCCAGTTTATGGTATTTTCATTTACTTTTAGGCGTGGGTGTGTTAGTCTTGGGCTTAGTTCTGTTAAACTTACCTGTTTATAAGTTTTTCCAACAAAAGCGAGGATTAGGATTTGTCATATTAACCCTACCTTGGCACTGGTTATATTATCTCTACAGTGGTTTGGCTTTTGCCCTCGGTACAGGACGCTATTGGCTGAAACGTCTGGCTTGAGTTGACAGGCATTTTGACAAAATAAACGACAAATTCCTGATTCATAAAAACTATGACAACAGTAAATCAACTCAATTCTCCCCATACCGTCGTCATTGGTGGCGGTCCGGCCGGATTAACGGCCGCCTATTGCCTAGCCAAACACGGATTACATTCAATTGTACTAGAAAAAGGCGATCGAGTTGGGGGCATTTCTCGCACCGAAACCTACAAGGATTATCGCTTCGATATCGGTGGTCATCGCTTTTTTACCAAAGTTCCCGAAGTACAACACCTGTGGCGGGAAATGTTAGGGGATGATTTTATTAAAGTTCCCCGTTTATCACGGATTTACTATCAGGGTAAATTTTTTAGCTATCCCTTGGAACCGATGAATGCTGTCAGTAATTTAGGGGTTATTCAGAGTTTATTAATTGTTTATAGTTACTTCAAAGTCAAATTTTATCCTTTACCCGTAGAAGAAAACTTTGAACAGTGGGTGACTAATCGCTTTGGTCAACGGTTGTATCAAACTTTTTTTAAAAGTTATACCGAAAAAGTTTGGGGAATTCCCTGCACCCAAATTCGGGCAGATTGGGCAGCCCAACGTATTCAAGGATTATCCTTAAAGAAAGCTGTTATTAATGCTTTTTTTGGGGCAAATGATACCAAAACTTTAATTAAAGAGTTTGATTATCCGCTGCTTGGACCAGGGATGATGTGGGAACGTTTTCAAGAAAAGTTAGAAGCCCATGATTGTCCTGTGTGCCTAGATACGGAAGTTATTAAAGTTAAAAGAGACAGTCAGAAAATTACCAGTATTCTCATCAAAAAAGGAGAGGAAATAACCGAGATTACCGGCGATAATTTTATCAATACCATGCCGATTACTGCCCTAATGCACCGTTTAGACCCCTTGCCTCCTGAAAAGGTTCTCAAGGCTGCCCGTGGACTCAAATACCGTGACTTTTTAATCGTGCCAATTATCATCAATCAAGAGCATATTTTCCCCGATAATTGGATTTATATTCACAGTCCTGAATTTAAAGTAGGACGGATTCAGAACTTTAAAAACTGGAGTCCGAAAATGGTTCCCGACCCTCAGAAAACTTGCCTAGGGATGGAGTATTTTTGTAGCGAAGGAGATGATTTATGGGAAATGAATAATCAGGATTTAATTAAACTAGCTAGTCAGGAAATAGTTAATCTTGGCCTCGTAGATGACATCAAAAAAGTGGTGGACGGGACGGTAATTCGCCAAAAGAAAGCTTATCCCGTTTATGACGACGAATACCAGCAACATCTACAGGTAATTCAAAACTATGTCGATAGTTTGGAAAATCTGCAATCTGTGGGCAGAAATGGAATGCACCGTTATAATAATCAAGACCATTCTATGTTATCGGCCATCTTGGCTGCTGAGAATATTATGGGGGCTAATCATAATCTCTGGAAAGTCAATACCGAGCGCTCTTATCATGAGGAATTTATGACTAAACCTAAACCCGAATCTATAGCGATGGCTTCCTAATTTATTCCTTAACTCGAATAATTATTGTCAGATTTTGGAGGAGTTATGAACCAAGATAAAACCGCACCGAAAGTTACCCTAGTTGTTGTTCCCAGAGAACGCTTTAGTTTTACTATGACTTCTCTGGAAAACATTTATGAAATGACCGATATTCCTTTTAAGTTGGTCTATGTGGATGGGGGTTCACCTGCTCCCATTCGGGATTACTTGCAAAAACAATCCCAAGAAAAGGGTTTCGAGTTAATTCGGACAGAACATTATCTTATTCCCAATGTAGCTAGAAATATGGGCTTACAATGGGTAACAACTCCCTATGTGGTTTTTGTTGACAATGATGTGATTGTTTCTCCGAGATGGTTAACCCAGTTACTCGACTGTGCAGAAAGTACGGGAGCTACTATTGTCGGTCCTCTAACTTGTCAACACGAACCCGTGCATGAAGAAGTACATTTTGCTGGGGGAGAAGCTCATCTTTTCACTGATATTAAGGGGAGAGTGCGCTTACGGGAAAAAATGTATAAACAAGGTCATAAGGTAGAAAAACTGCTTCCTACCCTGACTCGAACTGAAACGGAATTGTGTGAATTTCACTGTATGTTAGTCCGCAGAGAAATTTTTGAAAAACTGGGTTATTTAGATGAAAAAATGCTCAATACTAAAGAACATTTGGATTTCTGTATGAATGTCCGCAACAATGGCGGAACAGTTTACTTTGAACCTCAAAGCATAGTGACTTATGTACCCGGAATTACCCTAAATTGGGCAGATATTGAGTTTTATATGCTGCGCTGGAGTGATGCTTGGGAATTGGGAAGCCTAAACCATTTGCGTCAAAAATGGCAAGTGGCCGAAGATATGTATTTTCACCAAAAATATAAAGGTCTGGGATGGCGACGCAGAAAGACTATCTTACAGCCGATAATTAATTCTCTCACCTTCGGAATTAAAAATCGTCTTTTAAATAAACTGTTAATGTATGGATTTTTTGCCCCGATTGAGAAGATTATCAATAACTATTTAACCCGTCAATATGCCCGTCAATGGTTAAATCAATCCTCGTCTTTATCAGACGATTCTCTGTCACAAGTATCGACGACTGTTATCAATCAAAACTAAGATGAAGATTCTGTTAGTCAATGATTATGGGACGGCAACTGGAGGGGCAGAATTACAGATGTTATCTCTGAAACAAGGATTAATAGACCGTGGTCACAATGTTCGTCTATTTAGTAGTCACTGTCAGGGAGTAGAAAACCTTGAAAGCTCTCTCCTAGCTGATTATCATTGTTTTGGCTCTAATTCTCGCCTACAAGTGCTTTCGCAAACAGTTAATCCATCTAGTTTTTTTGCTCTCAAAAAAGTGTTGCGGGAATTTCAACCAGATGTTGTCCATGTGCGAATGTTTTTATGGCAATTATCCCCCTTAATTTTACCTTTACTCAAATCCTTTCCCAGTCTCTATCAAACGGCCGTTTATAAAGCGATATGTCCCGTTGGAACGAAAATTTTACCCGATAAAAGTCCTTGTTATCATAAGGCTGGTAAAGTCTGTTTATCTGAGGGGTGTGTTACGCCTCAATCTTGGCTATTTTTGATGGTACAGCGTCAATTATGGCTACATTGGCGGTCTGCCTTTGATACCGTTGTGGCGTTAAGTCATCGGATGAAAACTCGCTTAGAAGCAGAAGGGATTTCTCCGGTTCAGGTGGTTTATAATGGTGTAGCCTTTAGAGAAATGCGTCCTCCTTTAGAAAATTTGCCTATAGTTGCCTTTGCTGGTCGATTATCCTCGGAAAAAGGGGTTGATGTTCTTATGAAAGCCTTTGCCAAGATAGTTCCTATTTCTCCTGAAGCTCAATTACTGATTGCAGGAGAGGGAAAAGAAAAAGGGAATTTGCGCCAATTAGCGGAAGCCTTAAAGATTAGCCAAAATGTGAAGTTTTTAGGCTATTTAACCCGCTCTGAGCTAGAAAATGCCTTTAATTGCGCGTGGGTACAGGTTGTCCCCTCGATTTGGGATGAACCTTTTGGTAATGTTACCACCGAAGCGATGATGCGCGGAACGGCGGTGATAGCGAGTGCAGTCGGCGCACAACCGGAGATTATTGAGGAGGGAGTCACTGGGTTATTAGTTCCCCCCAATGATGAGGAAGCTTTATCAACGGCACTTTTATCTATTTTAAAAGAACGAGATTTAGCTGAAAAAATGGGGCAATTCGGTCGAAAACGGGCTATTGAGCGGTTTAGCGAAGATCATCGGACTGAACATTTTTTAGAAATTTATCAACAAATTCTCACAAAATATAGTTATGAATAGAAATATTCAATTTATCGCCCAAACGAATATACAATTGTTTCACCAATTACAGGAAGCTGGCTATAATGATAGAGATTTAATCTGTATTCACCAATCATATCAACTAGCCTGTCGTCTTTTCACTGGTTTTTTTAGAGGTTCAGGCAAACCTTTTTTGGCTCATTTAGTGGGTACAGCCAGTATTTTAGTCTCCATTGAGTCTCCCATTGAAATTGTAGCAGCCGGGTTACTTCACGCAACCTATGAATTAGGAGACTTTGGAGATGGCAGTCAGGGAGTTAGTTCCAAAAAGCGAAATAAAATTAAACAACAAGTGGGTAAAAAAATCGAAAGTTATATTGCCAGATATACAGCTTTAAAGTGGAATCAATCCAGTGCGATTAACATCTTTAACCATTTAGAAAAGTTAGATCAAACTCACAAGGAAGTTTTATTGATTCGTTTAGCCAATGAATTGGAAGATTATCACGATAGTGGTGTGTTGTATTGTGCTAAATATCAGGAACGATTAGATTATTTAAACGCTTGCAGTCATTTAATGGTAGCCATGGCGCAAAAACTAGGTTATCCCAACTTAGCTATTGCCTTAGAACAAATTTTTAAGGAAAGTGCTAATCAAAATATTCTACCTTTCTTACAAAATACGGAGATTTATTCCTATGTTTTAAACACCAGTTCTCCTTTACAGCGTTTGATTGGAAAATGGAATTATCGGCTAACAAATCGATTAAAAATAATCTTTGATAATCATGATCAAGAATCTTCAGCGTTAATAGATTTTTAAAATCTCTGATTTTTATCCAAAATTATTATTATGCTAATCTCCTTATTTAATTAAGACTATAAACTATGCAGGAAACACCCACTATTATAGACCCAAATACACCAACATTTATGGAAAATGTGGTTGATGCTATCCAGTCTTACCTAAAGTCCTTCTGGGGTGGATTAAAGTATCGGAGTTTGTGGAAAAATATTAACACTTATTGTTTATTTATTGGTTATTCAAGAAGTGGGCATAGTTCCGTAGGTGCATTGTTAGATGCTCATCCCAATGTTAGAATAGTCAGTGAGTTAGGAGATTTAAAATATGCTAATTTAGGATTTAAGCGATGGCAGATTTATTATCTTTTACTAAAAAAAGCAAAAAGTTATAGTGACAAAGATAAAACAATAGGAGGGTATAAATATTATGTTCCTAATCAGTGGCAGGGAAAATTCACTGAGTTAAAGATCGCTGGAAATAAACAGGGAGAAGAAACAACAAGACGAATTCAGGAAAGTCATCGATATTTAGAACGCTTACGCCTAACTCTCAAAATTCCTATAAAATTTATTCCTGTAGTGAGAAATCCCTATGATAATATTAGTACAATGTGTAAAAAAGACCCTAAACTAGAGGGAAATTTAGAAAAAAGTATTTTTTATTATTTTTCATTATGTGAAACAATAGCTGATTTAAAAAAGACGCTTAATCCACCTGACTTATTTGAGTTAAGACATGAGGATTACATCCAATATCCAAAATATTATCTCAAAGAAATTTGTGAATTTTTGGGAGTTGAGACAACCCAATAATACCTAGAAGATTGTGCTAAAATCGTCTATAAGTCTCCCAATAAAAGCCGTCATAGTATTGCTTGGAATCCTGAACAAATTGAGCAAGTCCAAACAAAGATTAATCAGTATTCATTCTTGTCAGGTTATACTTATGATAATTAATCGGATCTGTTTATAATTTTAAGGATAAGGATTATTTGTAAAAAATATGTTTCTTTTTCATTCTTTATAAACATCTTGGCGATGTCTAATTCTGGTGATTTTTATTATTTTATCATGATCATCTATTGTGTAAACAATGCGATAATCACCGACACGAACCCGATATAATTGATCTTCTCCTTGTAGTTTAACAACACCAGAGGGACGAGGTTCTTGCTGTAGTTGATCAAGACTTTCACCCACCCGTTGCTTAACCGAAGGGGGTAATTTTTTGAATTCTTTGGCTGCAGAAGTTTTAAATTGAATTCGATAATTATTCATTGAGTGTATTTTCTGTTTCTAATTCTTGTTTTAACTCATCCCAAGAAATTTCTAATTCATTTTCCCGACTACGAGAGACTAAAATATCTGAAAAATCTTCCCAAAGTTCTCCCCATTCTTCTAAGTCAATGAGGACAGCTTTCTTTTCACCTTTTTCATTAATTACAAAGTTAATTCCTTTCATAATTGTTTTAAAAACGGAACCGTACACCTAATTGTACCATAAATCTGAGATACTCCCATCAATAACTATTCCTCTTCTAAACCTAATCCTAACGCCTGTAAGCGTTCCGCTAGTCGGTCTGCACGTTTTTTCTCTTTATCCGCACGTTTTTTCTCTTTATCCGCACGCTGTTTTTCTTGACGCATTTGAGACTCTAACTCAACGGTTGTTAAAAACTTCTCTCCATCGGGACGATACAATTCTAAGCTTGATTCATTCCAGATAAAACGCACTCCTAAACGAGGACTTGTCCAGTCATTGATGGGGATAATTTCTGCTAAATTTTCTCCCTGTCTTTGCCATCCTTGTAAACGACAGCGCATCGGATTATATAAATAGTATTCTTCTACCCTATAAGTGTCATAAAACTCTAATTTTCGACTCATTTCTGCTTTTGTATTCTTCGGTGATAGAATTTCAAAAACCACTTGAGGAGCGATATTTTCTTCCTGCCATTGACGATAGGAACCCCTCCGTCCTTTGGGACGGCCAAAAGCTACCATAACATCAGGAGCAACCGGTGAAACCAAAGTAGAACGCAGAGGATACCAGAGTAAATCTCCGGCAATAAACACCTTAGGGTCATCCGCAAAGATAATCTCTAAATTCTCCTTAATTTTGACAATCCACTCATATTGTTCGGTATTATCT